>SLPP01000360.1 GCA_007131945.1 Paracoccaceae bacterium
CGACATGGTCGCGGTCGGCGCGGAACTCGTCCTCGCCGGCATAGATCGCGAGGCAGCCGGTGTCGGTGAGCAACCCCTCGGCTCCGAGGTCGCGCAAAAGCGCCCGCGTGTCAGGCAGGGCGCGGGTGCAGAGCGCCGCGCCGGCGGCCTCGATCGCGCGCAGCCGCGAGGGGCGCGCCGCCAGGACGAAGCGGGCGAACCAGGGGATCAGCCGTGGCAGGTAGGCCGGACGCAGGGCGACCGGGCCCTCGCGGTCGAAAAGCCAGAAGGGGATCTGCCGCCAGACCGCGGGGCGCGAGACCGGCAGGAACTCGGTCACCGCGATCGAGGCGAGGTTGCCGAAGGACGCCCCCATCCCCGGCGCGTCGCGGTCGATCAGCGTGACGCGGGCGCCGCGCCGCTGCATCTCGTGCGCGATCGCGGCGCCGATCACGCCGGCGCCGACGACGAGCGTGCGCGCCTTTCCGTCCGCCATTTCGGTCCCCGTCGAGTCGATCACCAGTTCAGGATCGGCTCCAGCGCCGCGCGGAACTCGGCCTTCTCGGTCTCCGACAGCGGGCCGAGCGGCGCGCGGCCCTCGCCGACGGGGATGCCCTGCAGCTCGCAGCCGTACTTGATCTTCTGCACGAACTTGCCGGTCTCGAGGCTGTTCATCGCGCGGTAGAGCGTCGTCATCATCGCGCGCGCGCGCTCGATCTCGCCCGCCTTCCAGGCGCGGTCGAGGTCACAGCAGGCCCTGGCCATGCAGTTCGCCGGTCCGCAGATCCAGCTTTCCGCCCCCCAGAACATGAAGTCGAGCGCGATGTCGTCCGAGCCGCTGACCAGCTGGATGCGGCCTTCGTAGCGGCTGGCGATGTCGACCGCGCGCTGCAGCACGCCCGAGCTTTCCTTGATGCCGATGACCCGCGGGTTGTCGGCGAAATGATCGAGCACCTCGAAGCCGATATCGGCGCCGTCCTTGGCCGGGTAGCTGTAGAGGACGAGGTTCACGTCGACCGCGTCGAGCACCGTCTCGTAATGCCGGATCAGCTCTTCCGGCGCCGGGCGGGTGTAAAATGGTGGCGCCAGCAGCACGGTGTCGTAGCCGATCGCGCGCGCCATCGCGGTCTGCTCGATCACCTCGCGCGTGGCGGGCGCATTGGTGCCGGCGATCAGCGTCTCGCCGGGTCGCGCGAAGTCCCGGACGAACCGCAGCACGTCGCGCCGCTCCTCGGTCGACTGCGAGAAGTACTCGCCGGTCGAGCCGTTCGGCACCCAGCCGGTGACGCCGGCCGCGCGCATATGCGTCATCAGCCGCTCGAACGCCTTGAAGTCGATCGCGCCATCGGCGCCGAACGGCGTCACGAGGGCGGGCATCACGCCGGAGAGTTTCGGGGGCTGGCTCATGCTCTTGTCCTTTCGCTGTCCCTCGGCCGGCGACCGCGGGTGCCGGGCGCCCGCCAATGGCGGAGGCGCGTTACGCCGGCCTTCTTGTCGACAAATTGTCTGCAAAGACAGTGTCGACAACCTGCCGTCATGTCAATAGAGTCGCCGTGCCGCGCGCGGGGATGCGCCGGCCGAGGGCTTGAGGGCGAAAAGCATGCATCCGGACGAAACGGCGGGTAGCCGGCAATCGCGCGGCAGCGGCGCGCGCCATGTCTACGAGACGCTCAAGCACGAGATCCTGACCCTGTCGCTGACCCCCGGCAAGCCGCTCGACGAGACGCTGCTCGCGACGCGTTTCGGCATGTCCCGCTCGCCCGTGCGCGAGGCGCTGGTGCGGCTGTCGGCCGAGGGGCTGGTCGAGATGCTCGCCAACCGTTCGACGCTGGTCGCGCCGATCGACCTGGCCGACTTCCCCCGCTATGTCGAGGCGCTCGACTTCCTGCAGCGGATCAACGCCCGCCTCGCCGCGCGAAACCGCAGCGCCGAGGCGCTGGGGCGGATGAAGGTGCTGGCACAGGCATTCGACGCCGCCTGCCGACGGAACGACTACCTGGAGATGTCGGCGACGAACCGCGATTTCCACATGTCCATCGCCGAGGCGGGCGGCAACCGCTACCTCGCGCGCAGCTATGGCCAGTTGCTCGACGAGGGCCGGCGGATCCTGCATCTGCATTTCGACTACCTCCAGTCCTCCGAGACCGACGGGCTCCTGCACGGCGACCATTACGACCTGATCGAGGCGATCCGCGCCCGCGACGTCGACGCGGCAGACCGGCTGGCGCATGCCCATACGCGGCAGTTCCACGACGGGTTCATGAGCTTCATGCGCGCGCGCTACGACGACGATTTCGACTTCGATCGACCGGCTTCGGTCGCCTGATCGCGCCTCGCGGTGCGGTGCAGGGGGCAGGCGCGCGATGGCAGGTGCGGCTGGGGCCGGTGAACGGGCATGGGCCAAGTTCCGGTTGCATGGCGCGCGCGGCGATGGCGGCTGTTCAGCCCGTCGGTTGTGCCGGCGCCGCGTTCCGTGCGGGCTGGCCTGTCGCTTGCGGCGCCAGCGGCCCGGATTGATCTATGTCAATGATGGCGCCGTCCGAATCGGGCAAAAAGGTGATCGAGGCCCAGGCAGAGTCCTCCGCCTGATCTTCATCTCCCGTTTCCGGTGCTGCTTCCGCGCCGGACCAACTCAAGGCGCCGCGGGCAGGTCCCACGGCGCTTTTTTCACGCGGTCTCCGGGGCCGGCGCCGTGACGGCCTCGATCTCGGCCGCGCGCTTCTCGACCAGTTCGACGATATGGTCGATCATCTGCGCGTTCGACAGCTTGTGGCTCTGCCGGCCGGCGACATAGACCATGCCCGAACCCGCGCCGCCACCGGTGAAGCCGAGATCGGTCATCAGCGCCTCGCCCGGCCCGTTGACCACGCAGCCGATGATCGAGAGGCTCATCGGCGTCTTGATATGCGCCAGCCGCGCCTCCAGCGCCTCGACCGTGCGGATGACGTCGAAGCCCTGCCGCGCGCAGGAGGGGCAGGAGATGATGTTGACCCCGCGGTGGCGCAGCCCCAGCGCCTTGAGGATCTCGTAGCCGACCTTGACCTCTTCCACCGGATCGGCGGAAAGGCTCACCCGGATCGTGTCGCCGATCCCCATCCACAGCAGGTTCCCGAGCCCGATCGCCGATTTCACCGTCCCGGTCATCAGCGCGCCGGCCTCGGTGATGCCGAGGTGGATCGGGGCGTCGGTCGCCTCGGCCAGCGCCTGGTAGGCGGCGGCGGCGAGGAACACGTCCGACGCCTTGCAGGAGATCTTGAACTCGTGGAAATCGTTGTCCTGCAGGAGCCTGATATGATCGAGGCCGGATTCGACCATCGCCTCGGGGCAGGGCTCGCCATACTTTTCCAGCAGGTGCTTTTCCAGGCTGCCGGCATTGACGCCGATCCGGATCGAGGCTCCATGGTCCTTCGCCGCGCGGATCACTTCGCGCACCCGCTCGGCCGCGCCGATATTGCCGGGATTGATCCGCAGGCAGGCGGCGCCGGCCTCGGCCGCTTCGATCGCGCGGCGGTAGTGGAAATGGATGTCGGCGACGATCGGCACCGGGCTTTCGCGGACGATCTCGCGCAGCGCCCGGGTCGAGGCCTCGTCCGGGGTCGAGACGCGGACGATGTCGGCGCCCGCCTCGGCCGCGGCCTGGACCTGCGCGACGGTCGCGGCGATGTCGGTCGTCGCGGTGTTGGTCATCGTCTGGACGCTGATCGGCGCATCGCCCCCCACCGGGACGGAACCGACCATGATCCGGCGCGACCTGCGCCGGTCGATGTTGCGCCAGGGTCGGATGGGGTTGTGCGACATGCCTCGATCCGTTCGCTGCGACACTGGGCTGGACATAGGGCCTTCGGCGCGGCGAGGCAATCCGGCAGGCGCGCGACGCTGAAAGACAGCCGATCTTCTGCCGGTCTCAAGGAGAAACACGTATTGGATCAGAAGCCTGAGAGCCAAGGCGCCGAACGGGCGCGAAGCCGGTCACTCGCTGCGCAGATTGGCCACCATCACCGCCAGGTCGGCGTCACGGCTCAGATCCGCGACGGCGAAGCGCTCGCTCAGGGCATCGGGCGAGAGCGCGACGTTGCGCACGACATTGGCGCCGGGCGCAGCGGGGCCGTGCGGTTCGCCATCGATCAGGAAATAGACCGATCCGGAATTGCCCGCATGCAGTGTCGGCGGCAGTTCGGTCTGCGGCACGGTGTAGGTCTCGCCGGCATCGAGGATGCGCTCGAAGATCACCGAGCCGTCGGCGGCTCGCACCCGGACCCAGGCCGGGCGCACCGCCAGCAGCTCGACCTTGGGCGGGCCGGCATCGTGCACGCGCGGGCCCTCGGCCGTCTCGATCTCGAGCTCGGCCAGCGCCTCGGCGATGGCGAGATCGGTGCGGATCGTGGCGGGCTCCCGGCTTCGCTCGACGCGCTCGGTGGCGCGGGGGATCGCGGCGATGGGGCCGTCGCGCGGGACCATGACCGGCACGTCGAGCGCCTGCGGCCGGGCGAGGCGGACATGGCCGTCGGCCGCGCCCGCGCGGCGCCCGGTCGTCGGGGCATCCAGCGGATCGGTGTCGATCAGCGGCGCGGCAATGTCGGTTTCGCCCGCCAGCGGATTGAAATCGCTCACCACGTTCGGGACGATATCGGCCGGCGCGACCTGCACGCGCTGCACCTCGCGCAGGACCGTCCAGCCGGCGAAGCCGAGCCCGCCGATCAGCGCGATCAGCACCGCGACCGAACCCAGCGCGCCCGGTTCGATCCGCTTCCAGAACGGGTCGGGATCGGGCAGGAGTCCCATCCCGGCGAGGACCGGCTCGCGCGTTTCGGGCGCACGCGGCTGGCTGCGACCGGACTGCAGGCCGACCATGCCGTGCTGGACGACGAAATCGTTCTCCTCGCAGAAGCGCGCATAGACCCATTCCGGATCCATGCCGAGATAGCGGGCATAGGAGCGGACGAAGCCGGCGACGAAGCTGGGCGTTTCGAAGACGGTGAGATCGCCGTTCTCGATCGCGGCGATATAGGCGGCGCGGATATGCAGCTCGCGCTGGACGTCGATAAGCGACTTGCCCAGCGTCGCGCGTTCGCCGCGCAGCAGATCGCCGAGCCTGAGTTCGTAATCGTCGAATCCCCGGGGGCGCGTGCGTTGCTCTTCGGGTGCCTGATCCTTGCGCCAGATCATGAAGCCTGTTCCTGTATCGCCTGCCCGAGCGGGTTCTTGAGTTGCCCCCGATTCGCCAAAAAGTTGTAACGTCGAGTCGGGTTGCACCTATCCCTTGTGCACCCTTTTATCAGAGCCTGACGATTCTTTGAAGTCCTGAATTGCTCAGGCCGATAGTTCGGCGCGATTTAGCGCACAATGTGACCATAGCATGTCCATTGCGTGGACCAGCGCGTCGATATCCTTCGGATCGTGCACCGGCGACGGGGTGAAGCGCAGCCGCTCGGTCCCGCGCGGCACGGTCGGGAAGTTGATCGGCTGGACGTAGATCCCGTGGTATTCCAGCAGCATGTCCGAGATATGCTTGCAGTGGACGGGGTCGCCAACATGGACCGGCACGATATGGCTGCCGTGGTCGATGATCGGCAGGCCCAGACCCTTCAGCCGCATCTTCAGGATCCGCGCATGCTCGTGCTGCCTGTCGCGCAGCGCCTGGTCGCTCTTCAGGTGCCGGACACTCGCCGCGGCGCCGGCGGCGACGGCCGGCGGCAGCGAGGTGGTAAAGATGAAGCCCGGCGCGTAAGACCTTATTGCATCGACCATTTTCGCGCTCGAGGCAATATAGCCGCCCATCACGCCATAGGCTTTCGCCAGCGTCCCGTTGATGATGTCGAGCCGTCCCATCAGACCATCGCGCTCGGCCACGCCGGCGCCGCGCGGGCCGTACATGCCGACCGCGTGCACCTCGTCGATATAGGTCAGCGCGTTGAATTCGTCGGCGAGGTCGCAGATCGCCTCGATCGGGCCGAAATCGCCGTCCATCGAATAGATCGATTCGAAGGCGATCAGCTTCGGTGCCGCCGGGTCGTCGGCTTCTAGCAATTCACGCAGATGCGCGACGTCGTTGTGACGGAAGATGCGCTTCGCGCCGCCGTTGCGCCGCACCCCCTCGATCATCGAGGCGTGGTTGAGCGCGTCGGAATAGATGATCAACCCGGGAAACAGCTTCGGCAGGGTCGAGAGCGTCGCGTCATTGGCGATATAGGCCGAGGTGAAGACGAGCGCCGCCTCCTTGCGGTGCAGGTCGGCAAGCTCCGCCTCCAGCCGCTTGTGAAAGACCGTCGTACCCGAGATGTTGCGCGTCCCGCCCGAGCCGGCGCCGGTGGCGTCGAGCGCCTCGTGCATCGCCTGCAGCACGACCGGGTGCTGGCCCATGCCGAGGTAGTCGTTGCCGCACCAGACGGTGATCGGCTTCTCGGTTCCGTCCGGCCGGCGCCAGGTCGCCCGCGGGAAGTGGCCGCGGCGGCGTTCGATGTCGATGAAGGTGCGGTAGCGGCCTTCGTCGTGCAGGCGTTGCAGGGCGGTATCGAGGGCGGCGTCGTAGGTCAAGTCGGTCTCCCTGGCGACGGGCTGGGGGCAGCGTCGGGGGCTGCTGTTGTCTTCGTCGGATGTCCTTTCCGGTTACATCCACGGTTGCTCACATAACATGACACAGATCAACTCCGAACTTTGTCGCACCCTGGCCGGATTCGCAACCGTCCGGCCGCCGACGACCACACCCCTTCACCCGTTCGGCACCGGCGAGTCAAGCATCGTGCGGGTGGCAGATGTCGGGTGGGACGGGCGTATCGGTCACGCCCTTCGCCCGGTGCCTCGCTGCCATGCGGTGGCGGCGATGGGAACCGGGCCGGCACTGGACAGCGTCCGGGGCCAGGACTAGCCTGCCCGGCGAACCCTTCGCGAAAGGCGCCACTCCCGTGTCCCAGACCCCGCCCACCGACGATGCCGCGCTCGCCCGCGTGCTCGACCGGATCGATGCCGACCTGCCCGCCGCGCTCGACCGGCTGAAGGCGCTGCTGCGCATCCCCTCGATCTCGACCGACCCGGCCTGGCGGGAGGACTGCGCCCGCGCCGCAGAATGGTTGCGCGGGGACCTGGAAGGGCTCGGCTTCGCCGCGCGGCTCGACGCGACGCCCGGTCATCCGATGGTCGTGGCGCACGGGACGGCGGGGCAGGGGCCGCATGTCCTCTTCTACGGCCATTACGACGTCCAGCCGGTCGACCCGCTGGAGTTGTGGCACCGCGACCCGTTCGATCCGGCGGTCGAGGACACGCCGGCCGGCCGCGTGATCCGCGCCCGCGGGGCGGCCGACGACAAGGGCCAGCTGATGACCTTCGTCGAGGCCTGCCGGGCCTGGATCGCCGAGCATGGCAGCCTGCCCGTGCGCGTCTCGATCCTCTTCGAGGGCGAGGAGGAATCGGGCTCGCCCTCGCTCGTCCCCTATCTGAAGGCGAAGGGCGACGAGCTGAAGGCCGACCTCGCCCTGATCTGCGACACCGGCATGTTCGATCCGCAGACGCCGGCGATTTCGACCATGCTGCGCGGCCTCCTGGGTCAGGAGGTGATCATCACCGGCCCCGAGCGCGACCTGCATTCGGGCATGTATGGCGGCGCGGCGATGAACCCGGCGCGGGTGCTGGCACGGATCCTTGCCGATCTGCACGACGACGAGGGCCGCATCCAGGTGCCGGGTTTCTACGACGACGTGCCCGAGCTCTCCGACGAGCTGCGCGCGCAGTGGGAAAGGCTCGGCTTCGACGCCGAGGCATTCCTCGGCGCGGTCGGGCTGAAGCATCCGGCGGGCGAGAAGGGGCGCACGGCGCTGGAGATGCTCTGGTCGCGGCCGACCTGCGAGATCAACGGCATGACCGCGGGCTATACCGGCGCCGGGTTCAAGACGGTGCTGCCGTCGAAGGCCTCGGCCAAGATCAGCTTCCGGCTGGTCGGCCGGCAGGACCCGGCGAAGCTGCGCGCCGCCTTCCAGGACTTCGTCCGCGCCCGCGTGCCGGCCGACTGCAAGGTCGAGTTCGTCAACCACTCGGCCGGGCCCGCTTCGGTCATGGCGACCGATCACCCGGCCTTCGAGGCGGCGCGGCGGGCGCTTTCGGACGAGTGGCCGCGCGAGGCGGCCTTCGTCGGCTGCGGCGGGTCGATCCCGATCGCGGGCTATTTCAAGACCATCCTGGGGATGGATTCGCTGCTCGTCGGCTTCGGCCGCGACGACGACCAGCTCCACAGTCCGAACGAGAAATACGACCTCGAGAGCTTCCACAAGGGCACGCGGTCCTGGGCGCGGATCCTGGCGGCGCTGGCGCGGGCGTGAGGGCGGCGTCGCGCGGGTGCTCACGCTTGAGCATCCGCGCAAGTTATTGAAAATGAAAAGACAATACCTGCCGTTAACCGCAATGAAACTTTCGCGAGCCGGTGGGCGGGCTTGGTGCGGAGCGCCTTCCGCGCGGCCGGTCGCAAGGCTTTCATTCCGGTTAATGACGCAGGTTTTACATCATGTTTTCAGTATCTTGGACGATTGCTCGCTGGCGAGCACGCCGCGGTTCGCGCGATGACGCTGCCCCGCATCGCCCAGTCGCCGACCGATCCGGGTTTCGTCCAGGACCCGTACCCGTTCTACGACCGGATGCGGGCGCTCGGGCCGCTGGTGGTCTGGGACGACTATGGCCTGCCCTGCGCGGTGAGCCATGCCGCGGTCAACGCCATCCTGCGCGACCGCCGCTTCGGGCGCGAGCGGCGCGACAGGCCGCCGGTGCCCGAGCATCTGCGGCCGTTCTACGCCATCGACGACAACTCGATGCTGGAGGCCGAGCCGCCCCGCCACACGCGGCTGCGCGGGCTCGTCCTGCGCGCCTTCACCGCGCGGCGGATCGCGGCGCTGGAGCCCGAGATCGCGGCGCTGGCGCATGCGTTGATCGACCGCTTCCCCGACGGCCCGTTCGACCTTCTGCCGGCCTTCGCGCAGGAGATCCCGGTGA
>SLPP01000058.1 GCA_007131945.1 Paracoccaceae bacterium
ACCAGACCTCGGCGCCCAGTTCCTTCGACAGCCGCTCGGTCTCCTCGTCGAACATCAGGAAGACGAATTTCGGCTTGCCGCCGCGGCGCTTGATGAAGTCGATCACCTCCTTGTGCTGCAGGAGGTAGTTGTTGATGTCCTCGATCGACTGGAACTCGGCATGCGGCGCCTCGGAGGGGCAGAAGACGTTCGGGTGCTTGCCGTCATAGCAGTCGATGTAGCAGATGTACTTGAAGTTCTTGACCCATTCGTCGAGGCCGAGGAGATTGAAGTTGGTCGCCGAGATGAAGTAGATCGGGTCCTCGTTGCGGTGGAAGAACCGCCGGATCTCCGAGATGTTGCGCAGTTCCTTCTTGGGCATCTCACTCTCCCTGTTCTTTCTTCGTCATTCCGCCGCGTCGGCGAGCCCCGCGCCGGCCAGCCGGGCCAGCGCGTCGTCGGTGAAGACCCGCAGCCCGAGGTCGGGACGGTAGCCGTGGATCTCGTTGACGTCGAGCGCGAGCATGAAGTCGAGGATCTCGCGGCTCACCACCTGGCCCGGCACGAGGATCGGGAAGCCCGGCGGGTAGGGGATGATGAAGCTCGCCGAGACGACCTCGCGGCCCGAATCGAGCGCCGCGCGCAGGCTGCCGGTGAGGTCGAGATAGTCGCAGTTGTCCTCGTCATAGGCGAGGAAGAAGGCCTTGCGGATGTCGCCCTCCGAGGTGACCTGATCGGCGCGGAAGGCATCGTGGAAGCGCGAGAAATCGGGCAGCGGGGGCAGTTCCTCGACGAGGCTCCTGACCCGCTTCTCGAAGGCCATGCGCTCCATCTTCGAGGCGTCGTCGAGAAGGTCGTCGAGGCTGCGCGCGATCTCGACCAGCACCTCGATCAGATAGGCGACCGAGGAGCGTGTGGTCCCGATATTGGTCATGAACAGGACCGTGTTGCGCGAGGTCTTGTTGATCTGGATGCCGTACTTGTCCATCAGGATCCGGGTCTTGAACGTGTCGCCGTCCCAGCCGGTGCCGCCGACGGCCAGCGTCACGCGGGTGGCGTCGAGGACGAATTCGTCCTTTTCCCAGCATTCCCAGATATCGACCCAGCCCTGGTCGGCGCGATAGTAGCTCTCGACCCCGCTTTCGCGGAACTCGGCCGGGATCATGTCGCCGGCGGTGAGCACCTTGAAATACTTCTGCAGGAGCGGATGGGTCGAAATCGCCCGGCGCATCGCCATCGCCGCCTCGACCTGGCGCTGGACGAATTCGAAACCTTCCAGTTCGACCTGCCGGCGGCCGACATCGAGCGAGGCGATGATCTGGTAGTTGGGCGAGGTCGAGGTATGAGTCATGTAGGCTTCGTGGAAGCTCTGCTCGACCTGGCCCTTGAAGTCCTGGTCGTTGACATGGATCATCGAGCCCTGCCTGAGCGCGGTCAGCGTCTTGTGCGTCGATTGCGTGGCGTAGACGCGCACGCGGGCATCGGGCGGGGCGACCAGCCGGGTCTTCATCAGCGTCGCGTCGCTCGCGTCCTTAAGCTTTTCCTGCTGCTTTTCCCAGGCCTTGGCCTGTTCGGGGCTGCGCAGGCGTTCGCGCAGGTTGTTGGCGGCGTTCATCGCCGTGCGCTGCCGGTAGGTCGGCCCGAAGCGGGCGAAGGCGAACCAGGCCTCGTCCCACAGGAAGATGAGATCCGGCTTGATCGCGAGGCATTCCTCCATCACCCGCTCGACATTGTAGACGACGCCGTCGAAGGTGCAGTTGGTCAGCAGGAGCATCCGCACCCGGTCGAGCTTGCCCGCCGCCTTCAGTGCCAGAAGCTGGTGCTTGATCTCGCGCAGCGGCACCGCGCCGTACATCGAGTAGTCGTTGAGCGGGTAGCTGTCGAGATAGACGACCTGCGCGCCGGCCAGCACCATGCCGTAATGGTGCGACTTGTGGCAGTCGCGGTCGACGAGCACGATGTCGCCCGGCCGCACCAGCGCCTGCACCACGATCTTGTTGCAGGTCGAGGTGCCGTTGGTGGCGAAGAAGGTCTGCTTCGACCCGAAGGCGCGCGCGGCGTATTCCTGCGCCTCCTTTATCGGCCCGTGGGGCTCGAGCAGGCTGTCGAGCCCGCCCGAGGTCGCCGAGGTCTCGGCGAGGAAGATGTTCGGCCCGTAGAAGGCGCCCATGTCCTGGATCCAGTGCGAGCGGCTGATCGACTTGCCGCGGCTGATCGGCATGGCGTGAAAGACGCCTGTCGGCTGCTTGGAATAGTTCACCAGCGCGGTGAAGAACGGCGTCTTGTAGCGCGCCTGCACGCCGCGCAGGATGTTCAGATGCAGTTCCAGGAAGTCCTCCTGGTTGTAGAAGACGCGCCGGCAGATGCCGAGGTCGAGCCCGGCGATGTCCTCGACCGAGCGGTCGGTGACGAGGTAGGCGTCGAGCTCGGGCCGGACGCGGGCGATCAGCCGGCAAAGCTCAGGCCCGTAATCCTCGGGCGCCATCGACTCGATCCCCTCCGCCCCGCCGGCGCGGTTGAGATGGCGCTTGAGGATGGCGAGTTCGGTGCGCGACTTCAGCCGCAGACCGGGGCGCACGACGATCGCCTGGATATTGTGGTTGAACAGCACCGCGATCAGCGCGTCCTCGACCGAGGGCACGACGACGGATTCGTAGATGAACGGATCCTCGTGCCGGCGCATGCGGGCGACGTTCGATTTCAGCCAGCGTTCCTGCTGCTCGTTCACGTCATCGACGATCAGCACCTCGAAATAGGGTTTCGACAGCGCCCGCGCCTCGGGCGAGAGCAGCGCCTCGTCCTCGTGATCCTCGCTGTCGCCCATCTCGCGTTCGAGCGGGATGTGCCGCCGGCGATAGGCGCCCGAGGTCAGCGCCCGCGTCACCCGGTGGATGCCGAAGGCCGCGGCGTCGAGATTGCCGTGCTCGAACTGCCGGCGCAGCATGTCGAAGGCGGCCATGCCGGGGAAGGCCCAGTAGGGCTCGATCACCGTCAGGGCGTCGAAAAGCTCGGCCACCCGCTTGCGCATCCCGACCGAGCCGCGCCCGTCGGGGTTGCGCGCCAGTGTCGCCATCGTCTCGCGCAACGCCGACCAGCGGTCGAATCGCAGCTGTACCGCGGAATAGTATTCGTTCACCGACTGCATGAAGCCCTCCCCCCGTACCGCCGAAGCCGACAGAGGACTGCGCCGCCGGTTCGACGGTCAGTGGCCCTCGCCGTTCGGCTGCGCTGCGCCCTGGGTAGGAACGTGCAGGTTGTGTCCGTGGCGCGTCTGTCTGGCCGTCGTTCCGGTGAAATCGACATGCAGTCCCGCGCGTGATCCCTGCTTCGGCAGTTCCAGTGGCCCCAGCGTGTTCAGATACTCATCCCAGCCAGTATTCCGGTCATAGACGGTAAAATCAACCGTTCTGTCCCGAAAGCTCTTCAGCACCTGGCCGAGGCCCTTCATCCCCGTTTCGCGCTGCCGTCGCACGAGGTCGAGATCGACCTCGATCGGGAACAGGTCCTCCTGTCCGGTCGACTGGTGCAGGACATGCGCCGAGGGATCGACGACGCAGGAGCGCCCGACGCCCCCGGCGCCCAGCCCGTTGACCGAGAAGACGTAGCACTGGAACTGCGCGGCGGTCGCGCGCGTGATCGACAGTTCTGCATCGCGGTCGGTGGTGCCGGTCAGCACCGGATGCAGCAGCACCTCGACCCCGGCGCTGGTCAGCTGCCGCGTGGTTTCGGGAAACCAGATGTCGTAGCAGATCGACAGCCCGAACCGGCCGACCTCGGGGACGTCGAAGATACAGAACTCGGTGCCGCCCGCGACATCGGTCTCGTAGGGGCGGAAGGGAAACATCTTGCGGTAGCTGGTCACCAGCCGCCCCTCGGGGTCGATCACCGCCGAGGTGTTGTAGATCTTGCCGTCCGGCCCCTTCTCGAACATCGAGCCGGGGATCAGCCAGACCTTGTAGTGCCGGGCGGCGGTGCAGAACCGCTCCAGCGTGTCGTTGAGGAAGGGCTGGGCGTAGCGGGGCAGGGGGCCGAAGGGCGCGAGTTCGGAGAACAGCACCATCTGCGTCCAGGGAAAGCGCGCCATCAGGATGTCGAGCCGCTGCAGCATCCCCTCGACATTGGAATGCAGCGCGCTGACGTGCATCTGCACACCGGCAATGGCGAAAGGGGTCATGGCGGGGTCTCCTGAATCCTCTGTCCGGCGGGCCTCGGGGGCGGCCGGGTGGGCGGCGTTCGTCATATGCGCAATCGCGCGAGCGATACAAGGGCCCGGTCGCGCGCCCTCGCGTCACCGTGCCCCGCGCGCCATAGCCTGCTGCTTTTCCGGGCGTTCCGCCCGGCCACGGCCCGCCGCGCCGGCTCAGCCGCCCTTGCGGAAATGCGGCAGGAAGGCCGAAATGACCGCCTCGGGGTTCTCCTCCATGGCGAAATGGCCCGAGATGCAGGAGCTGTCGGTCACCTGCCGCGCCCAGCGCCGCCAAGTGCCGGCCGGATCGCCGGTGCGCGCGGGAAAGCCGCCCTCGGCCCAGAGGAAATGCAAGGGCGCGGCGATGGTCAGGCCCGCGGCGCGGTCCTCGGCATCTTGCGCCCGGTCCACCGTGGCCCCGGCGCGGTAGTCGGCGCACATCGCGGTGAGCCGCGCGGGATCCGCCGCCTGCCTGCGGTAGGATGCAAGCGCCGCGGCCGAGAAGGGCGCGAGCGATTTCGTCCGCGTCCAGCACTTCAGCGTGTGGTCGATCCAGCCCGCCGGGTCGGCGCCGATCAGCCGTTCGGGCATCGGCGCCGGCTGGGCGAGGAAGGTCCAGTGGTAGAGCGCGAGCGCGAGGTCGGCGCCGAAGGCATCCCAGTACTCGACCGTCGGCAGGATCTCGATGATGCCCAGCCGCGCCACCCGTTCGGGATGGTCGAGCGCCATCCGGTAGGCCACCCGCGCGCCGCGGTCATGGCCCAGCAGATGCGCCCGCTCGATCCCCAGCGCCGCCATCAGCCCGGTGATGTCCTCGGCCATCCGCCGCTTGGAATAGGCGCGGTGGCCGGCATCGTCGGGCGGCGCGTCCGAATCGCCATAGCCGCGCAGGTCGGGCACGATGACGTGGAAATGCTCGGCAAGGGTGGGGGCGACCTTCTGCCAGCAGCGATGATTCTGCGGGAAGCCGTGCAGCAGGATCAGGGGCGCGCCCTGACCGGCCCGGTGCACCGAGAGCCGCACCTCGCCCGCGTCGATCATCGCTTGCGTGAAGCCCGCCAGGTCCGACATTGCCGCCTCCCGAGTCGCCCTGCCGCCGATCCTGCGCCCGCCCGCCGCGCGGCGCAAGCCGCGCGGCCCGGCCCAAGCCGCGGAAGGTTGCACGGCAGTGCAGCCTGACAAGGCGCGGGAGCACCTCCGTCGCTCCCGCCGCGGCGTCGCTTCAGTGCGCCTCGGCCCAGTGCGCACCGACGCCGGCATCGACCACGAGCGGCACGTCGAGCGCGACCGCCGGCGCCGCCGCGCCCTCCATCACGTCGCGCACCCGGCCGATCACCTCGTCGACCGCGCCGTCCTCGACCTCGAAGACGAGCTCGTCATGGACCTGCAGGAGCATCGTCGCCGGCAGACCCTCGATCGCGTCGGGGATGCGGATCATCGCCCGGCGGATGATGTCGGCGGCGGTGCCCTGGATCGGGGCGTTGACCGCGCCGCGCCGGGCGAAACCAGCCGCCGGTCCCTTGGCGTTGATCTCGGGCGTGTGGATCTTGCGGCCGAAAAGCGTCTCGACGTAGCGGTGTTCCCTGGCGAATTCCACCGTCCGGTCCATGTAGGCGCGGATGCCGGGGAAGCGCTCGAAATAGGTGTCGATGAAGCTCTGCGCCTCGGCCCGCGGGATGCGCAGGTTGCGCGCCAGGCCGAAGCCCGAGATCCCGTAGATCACGCCAAAATTGATCGCCTTCGCCCGCCGCCGCACCTCGGGCGTCATCTCGTCGAGCGGCACGCCGAACATCTCCGACGCCGTCATCGCGTGGATGTCGAGCCCCTTCTCGAACGCCTCCTTCAGCGCCGGGATGTCGGCGATATGGGCGAGGATGCGCAGCTCGATCTGGCTGTAGTCGAGGCTCACGAGCTTCATCCCCCGCCCGGCGACGAAGGCCTCGCGGATGCGCCGCCCCTCCTCGGTGCGGACGGGGATGTTCTGCAGGTTCGGATCGGTCGAGGCGAGCCGCCCGGTATTCGCCCCGGTCTGCACGTAGGAGGTATGCACGCGCCCGGTCTCGGGGTGGACATGGTCCTGCAGCGCGTCGGTATAGGTCGATTTCAGCTTGGCCACCTGCCGCCAGTCGAGGACGCGGGCGGGCAGGTCGTGCTCGGTCGCCAGGTCCTCCAGCACGTCGGCGGGCGTCGACCAGGCGCCGGTCTTGCCCTTGGTGCCGCCGGGCAGCGACATCTTGTCGAAGAGGATCTCGCCCAGCTGCTTGGGCGAGCCGACGTTGAACTTCTCGCCGGCGAGTTCATGGATCTCGTCCTCGAGCTGCGCCATCTTCTGGGCAAACGCGTTCGACATGCGCGCGAGCGTCTCGCGGTCGACCAGCACGCCGGCGCGCTCCATCGCCGCGAGCACCGGCACCAGCGGCCGCTCCAGCGTCTCGTAGACCGTCGTCACCCGAGCCCGGTGCAGCCGCGGCCGGAAGGTCTGCCACAGCCGCAGCGTCACGTCGGCATCCTCGGCCGCATAGCGCGCGGCATCGGCGATCGGCACGCGGTCGAAGGTCTTCATCGACTTGCCCGAGCCGATAAGTTCCTTGATCGGGATCGGGATATGGCCCAGAAACTGCTCGCTCAGCGTGTCCATCCCGTGCCCGTGCAGCCCGGCATGCAGCGCGTAGGACTGCAGCATCGTGTCGTCGAAGGGCGCGACCGCGATCCCGTGCCGCGCCAGCACCTTGGCGTCGTATTTCACGTTCTGCCCGATCTTCAGGATCGCGTCGTCCTCGAAGACGGGCTTCAGCGCGGCAAGTGCCTGCTCGAGCCCGATCTGCCCCTCGGCCAGCGCGTCCGAGCCGAAAAGGTCGCCGTCGCCGTCGCGGTGGCCGAGCGGGACATATGCCGCCTCGCCCGGCGCCAGGGCGAGCGAGATGCCGACCAGTTCGGCGCGCATCTCGTCGAGCGAGGTGGTCTCGGTATCGAAGGCGACATGGCCCTGGTCGCGGATGCGGGCAATCCAGTCCTCGAGCACCGCCATCTCGCGGATGCAGACATAGCCCGCGTGGTCGAAGGGCGCGGCGGCGGGCGGTTCGGCCTCGGGCGCGGCTTCCGCTGCCGGCGGCGCCTCGGCGATCACCGGCGGCTCGACGCCCAGCCTGTCGGCGACCCGGCGCGAGAGCGTGCGGAACTCCATCTGCGCCAGGAACCCCAGGAGCGCCTCGGGCTCGGGCTTGCGGATGACAAGCTCGTCGAGCGTGACGTCGAGCGGCGTTTCGGGGTCGAGCTCGACCAGCCTGCGCGAGAGGCGGATCTTCTCGGCATGCTCGATCAGCGTCTCGCGGCGCTTGGGTTGCCTGATCTCTGCAGCGCGCGCGAGCAGCGTCTCCAGATCGCCGAACTCGTTGATCAGGAGCGCCGCGGTCTTCACCCCGATCCCCGGCGCGCCGGGGATGTTGTCGACGCTGTCGCCGGCCAGCGCCTGGACATCGACCACCTTTTCGGGCGGCACGCCGAACTTCTCGATCACGCCGTCGCGGTCGATCAGGCGATCCTTCATCGGGTCGCGCATCACGATCCCGTCGCCGACGAGCTGCATCAGGTCCTTGTCGGACGAGATGATCGTCGCCCGCCCGCCGCGCGCGACCGCCTGCCGGGCGAGGGTAGCGATGATGTCGTCGGCCTCGTAGCCGTCCAGTTCCAGGCAGGGGATGTTGAAGGCCCGCGTCGCCTCGCGGGTCAGCGGGAATTGCGGGCGCAGGTCCTCGGGCGGCTCGGGGCGGTTCGCCTTGTAGGCGTCGTAGATCTCGTTGCGGAAGGTGGTGGCCGAGTAGTCGAAGACCACTGCCAGATGCGTCGGCGCGTCGTCGTTGGTGCGGGTGAGCTCGCTCCACAGGATGTTGCAGAAGCCCGCGACCGCGCCCACCGGCAACCCGTCCGATTTCCGCGTGAGCGGCGGCAGGGCGTGGTAGGCGCGGAAGATATAGGCCGAGCCGTCGATCAGGTGCAGATGATCGTCCTTGCCGAATGTCGTGCCCATCCCGCGCCCCCCCGCTGACTGCTTGCCGGGGTTATGCCAGCTTCGCCCGGCGGGGGCCAGACGCGGGCGGACCGGGTGACTGCGCGGGTCAGGCGGCCTTGCCGCCCATCCTTTCATGCGCCTTCGCCGCCTCGGACCCTTCGAGGATGAAGCGCTTGTCGCAATAGGGGCAATCGATCCAGCCCTCCGCCTCGGGGATCGACAGCCAGACGCGTGGATGTCCCAGCGCTCCCTCGCCGCCGTCGCAGGCGATGCGGGTCTTGGACACGATCTCGGTCGCGGGGGCGGGATGCGCGGGCAGGGCACTCATCGGGGCCTCCTCGGGGGCTTTCTTGTCACGGGCGGGCATTCGGTCTAGGCACGCGGGCATTGATACCGATTTGCCCGGCAGGAGCAAGATGAGCGAGACCGCCATCGAGATCGAGGGGCTGCGCAAGCTCTATGCCGCGGCGGGAGCCGGCACCGCGAAGGAGGCGCTGAAGGGCATCGACCTGACCGTGCCGGCGGGCTCGATCTTCGGTCTCCTGGGTCCGAACGGGGCGGGAAAGTCCACGCTGATCAACATTCTGGCGGGGCTGGTGGTGAAGACCGCGGGGCGGGTGCGGATTTGGGGCTTCGACCAGGACGCCAATCCGCGGCAGTCGCGGGCGGCGATCGGGGTGATGCCGCAGGAACTCAACATCGACCCGTTCTTCAGCCCCCGCGACGCGCTCGAGGTGCAGGCGGGGCTCTATGGCGTGCCGAAGC
>SLPP01000390.1 GCA_007131945.1 Paracoccaceae bacterium
ACGTCTTCAGCCAGGCCACCGAACTGCCGCCGGGCGAGCAGGCGCTGGCGCTGTGCGACAACAACGTCGATGCGATCGTCTATACCGTCGGCCACCCGTCGGGCGCGATCCAGGAGGCGACGACCGCCTGCGACACGGTGATCCTGCACGCCGACAATGACGCGCTGCGCGCGCTGGTCGCGGAGCGCGACTACTACCGGATGGCGACGATCCCCGGCGGGATGTACCGCGGCACGCCCGATGACGTCACCACCTTCGGTGTCGGCGCCACCTTCGTGACCCGGGCCGACGTGCCCGAGGACGCGGTCTACGTGCTGACCCGCGCCATCTTCGAGAATTTCGACACGTTCAAGGGCCTGCATCCCGCGCTCGACATCCTCGTGCCCGAAGAGATGGCGCGCGACGGTCTGTCCGCCCCGCTCCACCCGGGCGCTGAGCGTTACTTCCGCGAAGCCGGCCTGATCGACTGATCGGACGGCGCAGCCTTCGCCGGCGGCGAAGGCCAGGGACCAGGGCGGCGCGCGGGGCGACCCGGGCGCCGTCTTTCTTTTCTTTTTGCCTTCCGCGAGGATGCGGCTAGGATCGGGAGTCAAGCCCGAACAAGGGGCGCCGAGAACGGGGAGAGGGCGATGGCCGACCAGCGCAGCGAAGCCACCACGGACCGGAAATTCTCCGACGACCAGTTGCAGGACCTTGTCGCCGCCGCCGATACCGGCGCCCGCGCACCGACCAATCGCCTCGTCGTCTTCCTCATCGCCGCGGTCGCCTTCTTCTGGTCGGTGTTCCAGATCTGGATCGCCGATCCGCAGTTCTGGCTCGCCCAGCACATCCCGGGGCTGCGCATCATCGGCTCCGACCAGACGCGGCCGATGCATCTGACGCTGGCGATCTTCCTCGCCTTCCTCGTCTATCCCGCCTTCAAGAGCTCGCCGCGCAAGCATGTCCCGGTCGTCGACTGGATCCTCGCCCTGCTCGGCGCCGGCGCGGCCTTTTACGTCTTCTGGTTCTCGCGCGAGATCTCGGCCACCGCGCGCCAGGGCCGGCTCCTGGAATGGCAGACCTCCGAGACCTTCCTGCTGAACAATTTCGAATGGCTCTTCGGCCCGGTCATCTATCCGCAGGTCCTGGTCGGCGCGGTCGGCATCGTGCTTCTGCTCGAGGCCTCGCGCCGGGCGCTGGGGCCGGCGCTGACCGTGGTCGCCGGCGCCTTCCTGGCCTATGGCTATTTCGGCTCGGGCTGGCTGATCCCGGAACTGATCGAGCATCCGGGCCGGTCGTTCAACGCCACGGTCAACACCCAGTGGCTGTCGACCGAGGGCGTCTTCGGCATCCCGCTCGGCGTCTCGACCGCCTTCGTCTTCCTCTTCGTCCTCTTCGGCGCGCTTCTCGACAAGGCAGGCGCCGGCAACTACTTCATCAAGATGGCGTTCGCCGGCCTCGGCCACCTGCGCGGCGGGCCGGCCAAGGCGGCGGTCGTCGGCTCGGCCGCGACCGGCCTGATCTCGGGCTCGTCGATCGCCAATGTGGTCACCACCGGCACCTTCACCATCCCGCTGATGAAGCGCGTGGGCTTCACCAGCGAGAAGGCCGGCGCGGTCGAGGTCTCGAGCTCGGTCAACGGCCAGATCATGCCGCCGGTGATGGGCGCCGCGGCCTTCCTGATGGTCGAGTTCGTCGGCATCTCCTATCTCGACGTCATCAAGCACGCCTTCGTGCCGGCGGCGATCTCGTATATCGCGCTCGTCTACATCGTGCATCTCGAGGCGCTGAAGAAGGACATGCCGGCGCTCGGCCAGTCCAAAAGCCTCCTGCAGATGTTCCTCAAGGCCGGCATCGGCTTCGTCATCGCCGGCGTGCTGTTCTACGGCGCGATCGCGGGCGTGAACGCGCTGCGCAGCCTCACCCCCGGCGCGGCCGATCCGGTAGTGATGCTGGTGGTTCTGGGGCTCTATCTGGCCGCGCTCTGGGTCGCCTCCGGTCGCCCGGATCTGGAACTCGACAACCCGCATGAAAAGAACATCAAGCTGCCGGTCATGAAAGAGGTCGTGCCGACCGGCCTGCACTTCATCCTGCCGATTCTGGTCCTCGTCTGGTTCCTGATGGTCGAGCGGCAGTCGCCGGCGAAATCGGCCTATTTCGCCGTCGTGACGATGCTCTTCATCATCGTCACCCAGCGCCCGATCAAGGCGCTGATGCGCGGCGAGGTCGACCGGTTCCTGTCCGAACTCAAGGCCGGGTTCACCGATCTGGTCGACGGCATGATCGGCGGCGCGCGCAACATGATCGGCATCGCCGTCGCCACCGGCGCGGCCGGCATGATCGTCGCCACCGTCACCCGCACCCCGATCGGCACCGAGCTTGCCGGCCTGGTCGAGATGCTGTCGATGGGCAACCTCTTCATCATGCTGCTGCTGGTCGGGGTCTTCTCGCTGATCCTCGGGCTGGGGCTGCCGACGACGGCGAACTACATCGTCGTCTCCTCGCTGATGGCGACCGTGGTCGTCTCGCTCGGCGCGCAGGAGGGGCTGATCGTGCCGCTGATCGCGGCGCATCTCTTCGTCTTCTATTTCGGGATCATGGCCGACGTGACGCCACCGGTGGGCCTGGCGAGTTTCGCCGCCGCCGCGGTCTCGGGCGGCGATCCGATCAAGACCGGCTTCACCGCCTTCTTCTACAGCCTGCGCACGGTCGCGCTGCCGTTCCTCTTCATCTACAACCCGGCGCTGATCCTCTACGGGATCGACCTCGGCACCGCGGCGGGGATATTGCACGCGACCTATATCTTCCTGATCGCGACCTTCGCGATGCTGCTCTTTGCCGCCGCGACGCAGGGCTACTTCCTCGCCCCCTCGCGCGCCTGGGAAACGGCGGCGCTCTTGCTGGTGGCCTTCACGCTCTTCGTGCCGAACTTCTGGCTCAACCGCGTGCAGCCCGAATTCGCCGCCCTGCCCCCCGCGCAGTTCGAGCAGATCCTCGAGGCCGCGGAACCGGGCGAGGAGTTGCGCCTGCTGATCGAGGGGCCGAGCTTCACCACCGGCCTGCCGACGCGCACGACGCTGGTGCTGATGGTCGGCGACGAGGCCCCGGCGCAGCGGCTCGACGCGACGGGCCTCTGGCTGATGCCCGACGACGACGTGGTCGCGATGGACGAGCCGATGCCCGGCACGCCCTTCGCCAGCGATCTCGGCGCGTTCGACTTCTACGGCGCCGATCCCGTCGTGATCCTCGAAGTGCAGCAGCGCGCCGACCGGCTGCCGGCGCAGATCTTCTTCATTCCGGCGCTTCTGCTTCTGGGCCTGGTGATCCTGATGCAGCGCCGCCGCCAGACCAAGCCCGCCTTCTGAGGAGGACGCGATGCCCCGAACCATCCTCATGCCCATCGACCTGTCGGACGAGGCGAGCTGGAAGAAGTCGCTTGCCGAGGCGCTCGACCTGCTGAAGGGCGGCGGTGCGCTGCATGTCGTCACCGTCCTGCCCGATTTCGGCCTGGCGCAGGTCTCGGGCTTCTTCGGCAAGGATTTCGAGAGGCAGGCGCTGCACGAGATGGGCGAGGCGCTGACCGAATGGGTCAACGCCAACGTGCCCGGGGATGTCGAGGTGCATCCGCATGTGCTGCACGGCAAGATCTACGACGAGATCCTGCGCGCCGCGGACAAGCTGGGCGTCGACGTGATCGTCATGGGCTCGCACCGGCCCGAACTGAAGGACTACCTGCTGGGCCCGAACGCGGCGCGTGTGATGCGCCACGCGCGCCAGTCGGTCTACATCGTGAGGAATTGAGAGAACCGATGCCGGGACATATCTTCGGACGCTCCACCAGGGGCACCCTGCCGACCGCTGTCGAAGGCGACGGCGCCTATATCATCGACGCCAGCGGCAAGCGCTATCTCGACGGCTCGGGCGGGGCGGCGGTCTCGTGCCTGGGACATTCGGATCCGGACGTGCGCGCCGCGCTGCATGCCCAGCTCGACCGGATCGCCTTCGCCCATACCGGCTTCTTCACCACCGAAGCCGCCGAGGCGCTGGCCGACATGCTGATCGACAAGGCGCCGGCGGGGATCGACCGGGTCTACCTGGTCTCCGGCGGGTCCGAGGCGGTCGAGGCGGCGATCAAGCTCGCGCGGCAGTATTTCCTCGAGATCGGCGAGCCGCAGCGCCACCGCGTCATCGCCCGCCGGCAGAGCTATCACGGCAACACGCTGGGCGCGCTCGCCGCCGGCGGCAATCTCTGGCGGCGGGCGCAGTTCGCGCCGCTCCTGACCGAGGTCAGCCACATCGCGCCCTGCTACGAGTACCGCGACCGGCGCGAGGACGAGAGCCAGGAAGCCTATGGCCAGCGCATCGCCGACGAGCTCGAGGGCGAGATCGCCGCGCTCGGCGCCGAAAGCGTGATGGCCTTCATCTGCGAACCCGTCGTCGGCGCGACCGCCGGCGCCGTGCCGGCGGTGCCCGGCTATCTCAGGCACATCCGCGAGATCTGCGACCGCCACGGCGTGCTGCTGATCTTCGACGAGGTGATGTGCGGGATGGGCCGGACCGGGTATCTCTTCGCCTGCGAGGAGGACGGCGTCGCGCCCGACATGATCACCATCGCCAAGGGGCTGGGCGCGGGCTACCAGCCGATCGGGGCGCTGCTGACCAGCGCGAAGATCTACGACGCGATCGCGAAGGGCTCGGGCTTCTTCCAGCACGGGCATACCTATATGGGCCACGCGATGGCCGCCGCCGGCGCCGGTGCCGTGCTGCGCGCGATCCAGGATCGCGGGCTGCTCGCGCAGGTGCGCGAGCGGGGCGAGGAACTCGACGCCGCCCTGCGCGCGCGGTTCGGCCAGCACCCGCATGTCGGCGACATCCGCGGCCGCGGCCTTTTCCGCGGCATCGAGCTTGTCGAGGACCGCGAGACGAAGGATCCGTTCGACCCGAAGCTGAAGCTGCACGCGAAGATCAAGGCCGCGGCGATGGAGGAGGGGCTGATCTGCTACCCGATGGGCGGCACGATCGACGGCGCGCGCGGCGACCATGTGCTGCTGGCGCCGCCCTTCATCCTGACCCCGGACCAGGTCGGCGAACTGACCGACAAGCTTGGCCGCGCGGTGGATCGGGCGCTGGCCGCCTGAGGCGCGCCCGATGAACCGCCTGACGCCCCTGCCCCGTGTCATGGTCGCCCCCAACGGCGCCCGGCGCGGCAAGGCCGACCACCCCGAACTGCCGGTGACGCTGAGCGAAATCGTGGCCTGCGCCCGCGCCTGCCACGAAGCCGGCGCCGCCGCCATCCACGCCCATGTCCGCGACACCGAGGGGCGGCACGCGCTCGATGCCGGGCTCTACCGCGAGCTGATCGAGGAGATGTCGCTCAAGGTGCCCGGCATGGCGGTGCAGATCACCACCGAGGCCGGCGGCCGCTTCGATCCCGCCACCCAGCGGGCGCTGCTCGACGCGATCACGCCCGAGGGCGCCTCGGCCGCCCTGCGCGAGATCCTCGCCGACGGCGACCGCGAAGCCGCGCGGCGCTTCTACCACAAGGCCTCCGAGGCGGGGATCGCGCTGCAGCACATCCTCTACGAGCCGGCCGAGATCGACCGGCTGGCGGAGGAGATCCGCGCCGGCACGATCGCCGGGGGTCCGCTGCAGCTTCTCTTCGTCCTCGGCCGCTACACGGTCGGCGAGGAATCCGACCCCGCCGGCCTGCAGCCCTTCCTCGCCGGAATGGCGGCCCGCGACATCGCGGCCGACTGGGCGCTCTGCGCCTTCGGCAGGTCCGAGACCGCCTGCCTCGCCGCCGCGCTCGCCGCCGGCGGCAGGGCGCGCGTGGGGTTCGAGAACAACTTCTTCATGGCCGACGGCCGCCGCGCGCGCGACAATGCCGAACGCGTGGCCGAGATCGTCGCCCTGCCGGGGGCGACGGACTGAAGCCCGATCCCGGCGCCCCGCGCCGGCGCCGACCGGCGCCCAGAAAGCGGCAAGGCAGCCGGTTCGTGCCAGCGTCCGGATTTTCTGCTTTCGCGCGGATGCTGGCAGGAAAGGCGAAGACCCTGGCGATCAGGGAATTTTTGCGCGAGCGCGTTTTTCCGATCCCTCGTGGCGGCTTGGCCGGCTTCGGAACCTCGGGCATGCGGCACTGCCGGGTCCATGTCCCGGTCCGCAAGGGGGGTTTGGCATGACGCGAAACCGACATCCTGCCGCTTCTGTTGCGCGTGAACCGGCGAGCAGAGCTTCGCGGCCGCGACCTGCCGAAACCTGCCGAGTTCGGAGGCAAGACAGTCTGGCGCCGGACCGAAAGCGGGAATCCCGCAAGGAAATCCCCGGCTGGCCCGTCGCATCGCGAACGCTTGTCGGGGGTTCTGGTGCGGGCGGTGGGACTCGAACCCACACGTCTTTCGGACAAGGGTTTTTGAGACCCTCGCGTCTACCATTCCGCCACGCCCGCGGGGAACCGGCGACAGATATGGCACAGCGGTGATGGGCTGTCACCACCCGTTAAGGGCGCGCAGCTATCCCTTGACGGGCGGGTGGCCCGCGGTCTAGCCGGGGCGCATTGTCGGGAGTTTCGCGTGATCCGGGCGCTTTACGATTGGACCCTGTCGCTGGCCGCCCATCCGCGCGCGCTCTGGGCGCTCGCGTTTGTCGCCTTCATCGAATCCTCTGTCTTTCCGGTCCCGCCCGACGTGCTGATGATCGCCATGATCATCGCCGCACCGTCGCGCGCCTTCGTCATCGCCGCCGTTGCCACGGTCGCCTCGGTCCTGGGCGGGCTTCTCGGCTACGCGATCGGCGCCTTTGCCTTCGAGGCGGTGGGCTATCCGGCGCTCTCGGCCCTGGGCAAGGGGCCGGCGGTCGAGGCGTTCAACACGCGCTTCAACGATTACGGCTTCTGGTCGGTGCTGATCGCCGGGCTGACGCCCTTTCCCTACAAGGTCATCACCATCATGTCGGGCTGGACGAGCCTGCCGCTGGCGACCTTCGTCGTCACCTCGATCATCGCGCGCGGGCTCAGGTTCTTCATCGTCGCGACGCTCCTGTGGAAGTTCGGCCCACCGATTCGTGACTTCATCGAGAAGCGGCTCGGCTTGATGTTCACGCTCTTCGTCGTATTGCTGATCGGCGGTTTCTACGTCGTGAGACATCTGTGACGCGCATCCGCATCGCCCTTCTCGCCGCCTTCGGCTCGGCCGGTCTCCTGATCGCGGCGCTGATCTTCGAGCACGGCTTCGGCATGGCGCCCTGCGCGCTCTGCATCTGGCAGCGCTGGCCGCATCTTGCCGCGGTCGTTCTGGGCGGCGTGGCGCTGGCGGCGCCGGCGCTGCCGGTGCTCCTCGCCGGATCGGCGGCGGCGGCGACCTCGGGCGGGATCGCGGTCTACCATACCGGGGTCGAGCGCGGCTGGTTCCAGGGGCCGACGGCATGCTCGGGCACGATCGACTTCTCCGCGCTCACCGCCGAGGAACTCCTCGACCGGGTCCTCGCCGCGCCGGTCGTGCGCTGCGACGAGGTCCCGTGGGAGATGCTCGGCCTGTCGATGGCGAGCTGGAACGCCGTCGCCTCCTTCGCGCTGGCCGGGCTCTGGCTCGCCGCCGCCTTCCGGGTGGCGCCGGCCCGCTGAACCCCCGCCGGACGGCTTGCACCCGCGCCGATCCGCCCTATCGTGGGTGGCGGAGCGGGGGGGATGGCGGCATGAAACTCTACACCTACTGGCGGTCCTCGGCGGCCTACCGCGTGCGCATCGCGCTGAACCTCAAGGGCATCGCGCGCGAGGATGTCTTCGTCTCGCTCGTCGCCGGCGAGCAGTCCGCGCCGGCCTTCACCGCGAAGAACCCGCAGGGCCTCGTCCCGGCGCTGGAGCTTGACGACGGCACGGTGCTCAGCCAGTCGCTCGCCATCCTCGACTGGCTGGAGGCGACGCGTCCCGCGCCGCCGCTCCTGCCCGCCGATCCCCTCGCCCGCGCCCGGGCGCTGGAGATCGCGCATGTCGTCGCGATGGACATCCACCCGGTCAACAACCTGCGCGTCGTGAACGCCCTGGGCGCGCGCTTCGGCGCCGATGCCGAGGCGAGGCGCGACTGGATGCAGCACTGGATGCGGCTCGGCTTCGACGCCATCGAGCCGCGCCTGCCCGGCACCCGCTACGCGCTGTCGGAAGACCGGCCGGGGCTTGCGGATTGCTGCCTGATCCCGCAAGTCTACAACGCCCGCCGCTGGGGCCTCGAGCTTGCGCCCTGGCCGAAGATCGCCGCGGTCGAGGCCGCCTGCCTCGCGCTCGCCCCCTTCGCCGCGGCCGCGCCCGAGGCGCAGCCCGACGCGACCTGACAGAGGAGCCACCATGCCGCTGATGCCATCCTGGGTCGAAAGCGCCAACGACCCCGCCTGCCCGTTTCCGCTCAACAACCTGCCCTGCGGCGTCTTCTCGCTTGCCGGCGGACCGCGCCATTGCGGCGTGGCGATCGGCGAGATGATCCTCGACGTCACCACGATGGAACGCGCCGGGCTCATCGCGCTCGCCGACCGGCCGGTGCTCGACCGGCCGGAATGGAACCCGGTCATGGCGCTCGGCCCGGCGGCCTGGGCGCGGCTGCGCAACACGCTGATCGGCTTTCTCAAGGCGGGCTCCGACCTGCAGCAGACCGTCGCGCGCCACCTGCACCCGATGGCGGCGGCCGAACTGCACCTGCCCTTCAGCGTGGCCGAATTCACCGATTTCTACGCCTCGCGCCACCACGCGACCAATGTCGGCACGATGTTCCGGGGCGCCGAGAACGCGCTGCCGCCGAACTGGCTGCACATCCCGATCGGCTACAACGGCCGCGCCTCCTCGGTCGTGGTCTCGGATACCGACATCCACCGCCCCTGGGGACAGCTCAAGGGACCGGAGGAGGCCGCGCCGCGCTTCGCCCCCTC
>SLPP01000030.1 GCA_007131945.1 Paracoccaceae bacterium
CGTTCACCGCGGAATGTGGATCGTGCGCACAACTAGCAGAGGTGCATGCCGCGGGCGGACTGAAGATACGCCCGTCGAAGACCACACGGACCGTTCTCGGCCGCTTTACAGACCGTTCAGGCGGGTGGCCTCACCTGCCGATCCGGGCGGTCAGTGCGGCGAGGTTCGGCGGCTCGGACTTGACCTCGCGCGTCACGATGTAGGTCATGTAGCGCTCGATCCCCAACTCCGCCGCCAGCAGGGACTCCATCAGGCTCTGAAACGCCGCCAGGCTGGGGCACAGCACGGTCATAACGTAGTCCATGCCGCCCCCTGTCGCGACGCAACCGGTGATCTCGTCGATGTTGCGGATGCAGGCCTCGAACCGGTCGAAATCCGGTTTTCGGTGGTGCGCCAACGAAACCGTCACCACAACCTGGGTAAACTCCGCGATCCGGTCGAGCGCGATATCGGCGTGATAGCCGCGGATGAAACCGGCCGCCTTAAGCCGGGTCAATCGCTCCCAACAGGGTGTCGGGGACAGGTTCACGATCTCGGCGAGCCTGGTCTTGCTCAACTGGCCGTGCTTCTGAACCGCGCTGAGGATGCGGATATCGGTTGCGTCGAGCCCGTGCTTTTCCCTCATCCGTGACCCTCGTCGATTCCTGCCGGGGCATGCGCCAGCCTATGACGGGTCGCAACGTGAAACCAGCCGAGATGCGCTTCATGCGCATCGACGCGTCGCCACCCGTCGATCGGCATGCCACTGCAGCTAGAAGCGACCTCGCGCCCGCAGCGAAAGGCTGGAATGCTCGCAATCGCTGACATCGGGCCGCGTGTCGCGGATGGCGAAACGTTCGGTCGCGCATGTGGCAGGATGGGCATGATGCTGCTTCTGGTGACGAGCGATCGATCGCGCCGAAGCCTGAGTCCGGCGGGGCAGGGCGGGCACGTGGTCATCCCTGACATTCCTGCGCAGGCTGCCGGGTTCACGTTCTCGATGAAGCCGCCGAAACCCGGCTGGCGGCGGCAAGGGGACGCGGTCTGATCTGGCGCCCGTGTTCTGCGCAGGGGCCGACGCGGATCCTTGGCGAAATCGGGATCCGCGCGTGTATTTGACACCGGAAGGGGTCATGTCCGCACCCACCGCCGCGCCGTCAGGACACCTCCAGCGCCGTTGTCTTGAGCACCGTGCGCAACGAGAAGGAGGATTGCATCTGCGCGACCCCCGGCAGGCGGGCGAGGAACTGACGGTGGATACGGGCGAAGTCCTCGGTGTCCTCGACGGCGATCTTCAGGAGGTAATCGGCCTCGCCGGCCATCAGGTGGCATTCCAGCACGTCCGGGATGCGCACGACCGATCGTTCGAAGGCGTCGAGAACTTCGTCGCTCTGGCTCGAAAGCCGGATCTCGACGAAGACGACGGTCGGCTTGCCGATCTTGCGCGGATCGAGAAGCGCGACATACTCGCGGATGTAGCCCTCGGATTCGAGGCGGCTCACGCGTCGGTGGCAGGCCGAGGGAGAGAGCGCGATGCGTTCGGCGAGTTCGGCGTTCGAGATGCGCCCCTCGCGCTGGAGGACATGCAGGATGCGTCGGTCCGTCGGGTCTAGCCGCATCGCAGCGCAAGTTTCTTCGGCAAGAGGGATCCCCGTTCGATGCTTCTTGTGCAATCATCGCAGAATGACGCCGAGTTTCCAAGCACCCGCACCGCATTATCGGCGATTGATGCCGCAAAGGAGGAGGAACCCATGCTCATTGGATGCCCGAAGGAGATCAAGCCGCAGGAATTCCGCGTCGGGATGACACCTGCCGCGGTGCTGGAGGCCACGCGCGTCGGCCACGAGGTGATCGTCGAGACCCAGGCGGGCGCCGGTGCCGGCTTTGCCGACGACGCCTACACCGCCGTCGGCGCCGAGATCGTCGAGACCGCCGAGGAGGTCTTCGAGCGCGCCGAGATGATCGTCAAGGTCAAGGAGCCGCAGGCGGTCGAGCGCAAGCGGCTGCGCGAGGGTCAGGTGCTGTTCACCTACCTGCACCTGGCGCCCGACCCCGAGCAGACGAAGGATCTGCTCGCCTCGGGTTGCACGGCGATCGCCTACGAGACGGTGACCGACCGCTCGGGCGGGCTGCCCCTCTTGGCGCCGATGTCCGAGGTGGCGGGACGACTGGCGCCGCAGATGGGCGCCTGGACGCTGCAGAAGGCCAATGGCGGGCGCGGCGTGCTGATGGGCGGCGTGCCGGGCGTGGCGCCGGCCAAGGTGGTCGTGATCGGCGGCGGCGTCGTCGGCACGCATGCGGCGCGCATCGCCGCCGGGATGGGCGCCGATGTCACCGTGCTCGACCGCTCGCTGCCGCGGCTGCGCTATCTCGACGACGTCTTCGGCCGGCAGTTCAAGAACGGCTTCGCCAGCGCCGAGAAGACCGCCCGCCACGTCGCCGAGGCCGACATGGTGATCGGCGCGGTGCTGATCCCCGGCGCCGCCGCGCCGAAACTGGTCACCCGCGCGCAGCTTTCCGAGATGAAGCCGGGCGCGGCTGTCGTCGATGTCGCCATCGACCAGGGCGGCTGTTTCGAGACCTCGCGGCCGACGACCCACCAGGACCCGATCTACGAGGTCGACGGGATCATGCATTACTGCGTCGCCAACATGCCCGGCGCGGTCGCCCGCACCTCGACCCAGGCCCTGGGCAACGCGACTCTGCCTTTCCTGATGGCGCTGGCGAACAAGGGCTGGCGGCTCGCCTGTTCCGAGGACGAGCACCTGCTCAACGGGCTCAACGTCCATGCCGGCAAGCTGACCTACGACGCCGTCGGCAAGGCGCTGAAGCTGCCCGCAGTGAACCCGCGCGAGGCGCTTCGCCTCTAGCCCCCGCGCACCCCGGCGGCGCGGCGGGCGCCGCGCCGCTCAGGCGTCCTGACGGTAGCGCGCCTCCAGCACGTCGAAGGGCACGCCGGGCTCGTCCTTGGCGCAGCGGATCACCAGCGAGGTCTTGACCGAGGCGACGTTGTCGGCGGCGAGGAGCTCCTCGGTCAGAAAACGCTGGAAGGTCGAGAGATCCGGCGCCGTGCATTTCAGGATGAAGTCGATCTCGCCGTTGAGCATGTGGCATTCGCGGACCAGCGACCAGGCGCGGCAGCGGTCCTCGAAGGCGTTCAGATCGGCCTCGTTCTGCCGGTGCAGGCGGACCATGGCGAAGACCTGAACCTCGAAGCCCAGTTCACGCGCATCGACGCGGGCGTGGTAGCCGCGGATATAGCCCGCCTCCTCCAGCGTGCGCACCCGGCGCAGGCAGGGTGGCGCCGAAATCCCGACCCGGCGGGCGAGTTCGACATTGGTCATGCGGCCATCGGCCTGCAGTTCGGCCAGAATCATCCGGTCGATCGGATCGAGCTTGGCGCCGGGCATGCGGCGGAACCTCCCTTCGGCATTTTCCTGTTCTTACGCGCTATGCCCGGGTTGCGCAAGATTGTTTCCCCCAAGGGAAATATTCTTTCCAGAGCGCTGTCCTTCCGGAGGCTGCCGGACCGTGCGACCCCGGGCTTGACACGGCGAGTCGCATAAATATATTCGCTTTCGAATATATGGTTTGGTTGCCAGCACAGTTGAAGGAGGACCAGATGGCGCGCATCTTCGAGTTCGGCGAAAGAATGGAGGCCTATCCGGTGCCGGTGTTGAACGAACGCGAGGCCCGCGCGGGTGCGGGGATCCTGTTTTTCGCCGCCTTCGTGGCCTTCTTCCAGGCCTTCCAGATGGGTGATTTCACCCTGATGCGCCTTGTCGTTCTGGTCTTCTTAATCGATTTCGCGATCCGCGTGCTGGTCAATCCGCGCTTCGCTCCCTCGCTCGTCCTCGGCCGGCTGATCGTCGCCCGGCAGGAGCCCGAATATGTCGGCGCGCCGCAGAAGCGCTTCGCCTGGGCGCTCGGTCTGGCGATGGCGCTGGTGGCGATGGTAATGGTCTACGGGCTGAACATGGCCGGACCGCTCTTGCTGGCGATCTGTGTCACCTGCATCCTGCTGATGTTCTTCGAGACCGCCTTCGGCATCTGCATCGGCTGCAAGCTCTACAACCTGATCTCGCGCGAGAAGGCGCAGCTCTGTCCCGGCGGCGTCTGCGGGCTCCAGATGCGCGCGCCCATCACGCGGGTGGGCCCGGTGCAGCTCGCAGTCGTGGCCGGCGTCGCGCTCGTCGTCGCGCTTGCCGCGCCGGTGATCGCCGGGCTCGACCAGCCCGAACGTCCCGCGGCGATGGCCGCCTGGCTCGGTGCCGCCGCCGACTGATCCCCTCCCGTCCCGCCCTCGGACCCGGCGCCGCGCGACGTGGCGCCGGACCGGCGGGCTTGCAATCCGAGGCTCACGCGCTAAAGCCGGAGCCGGATGACCGAAAGGAAACGCCATGTCCGAGTCCCGTCACACCCGTCTTCTGATCATCGGTTCCGGACCGGCCGGCTATACGGCGGCCGTCTACGGCGCGCGGGCGATGCTGCAGCCACTCCTGGTGCAGGGAATGCAGCCGGGCGGGCAGCTGACCATCACCACCGAGGTCGAGAACTGGCCGGGCGACACGATGGTCATGGGCCCCGACCTGATGGTGCGGATGGAGGCGCATGCCCGCGAGATGGGCACCGAGATCGTCACCGACACGATCACCCGGCTGGACCTGCACCAGCGGCCCTTCCGCGCGACGGGCGACAGCGGCACGGTCTACACCGCCGATGCGGTGGTGCTTGCCACCGGCGCGCAGGCGAAATGGCTGGGCCTGCCCAGCGAGCAGAAGTTCATGGGCTTCGGCGTCTCGGCCTGCGCCACCTGCGACGGGTTCTTTTACCGCGGCAGGGAAGTCGTGGTGATCGGCGGTGGCAACACCGCGGTCGAGGAGGCGCTGTTCCTGACGAATTTCGCCACGAAGGTGACGCTGGTGCACCGCCGCGACAGTCTGCGGGCCGAGAAGATCCTGCAGCAGCGGCTGTTCCGCAACCCGAAGATCCAGGTCGTCTGGGACCACGTGCCGGTCGAGGTGCTGGGTGATGCCGATCCGCTGGGCGTGACCGGCGTCAAGCTCCGCCACGTCGCGACCGGGGCCGAGAGGGTGATCCCCTGCGCCGGCTTCTTCGTCGCCATCGGCCATGCCCCGGCATCGGAGCTGGTCAAGGACCAGCTGAAGCTGCACAACGGCGGCTATGTCTGGGTCGAGCCCGGCTCGACCCGCACCTCGATCCCCGGTGTCTTCGCCGCCGGCGACATCACCGACCATGTCTACCGCCAGGCGGTGACCAGCGCCGGGATGGGCTGCATGGCCGCGCTCGACGCCGAGCATTACCTCGCCGCGCTCGAGGCCGAGAAGGAACTCGACGCGGTCTGACCGGCTTCCGCCGGGTCGCCTTTTCCGACGAGGGAGACGGGGCTCCGGGTGCCGCGCTGCGCGCGCGCGCGCAACCCGGCCCTCGCCGCCGGAATCTGTCGCCGTTTTGCAGCTTTTCCCGCCCGGGTGCAAAAATTCCGACGGGAATCGCCGGAATGTGAAAAGAATCGACGATTCCGGCCGCCGGGACTTTCCGAAGTGCCTTGTGGCAGGCCTGGCGCCCGTCCACAGGATATGGTGGCAGCGGCGGCCGGATGCGCGTCCCCGGCGTGCCGGACCGCCGATCGGGCCAGGCAGGGGCCGCCGGCGGCGTCCCTTCCGGCGGCTGCGGCGCCGCCGTGCGGGCCATCGCCGCGGCGCGGTCCCGGCGTCGGGCCGACCGGCCCGGACCGGCCCGGACCGGGCGCGTCAGGACAGCGCGGTCAGCGCACGATCGGTTCGAGAGGGTCGTAGAGCAGCCGCCCCGGCGGGCCGAAGGCGATATCGGGCAGGCTGTCGGGCTTGAAGCGCAGGCGGCGCAGTTCCGCCTCGCTCACCAGCCGGCGCCGGTTGACGATGCCCGCCGGGTCGGTCCAGTCGCCGGGCAGCCTGCCGCCGATCGGCCGGGCATGGAAATAGATGTCGACCTGATGAAAGCCGCCCTCGGGGTCGTGGAACTCGTTCACCAGGCAGGGCGCGCCGACCCTGATCGCCAGCCCGGTCTCCTCGTGCACCTCGCGCGCCAGGTTCTCGGGCAGGGACATGCCCGGCTCCACCCCGCCGCCCGGCGCGCACCAGAGATCGCTCTCCGCGCCCGGCCAGGCATTGACCACCAGCAGCCGCCCCGCCTGCACGATCACCGCCCGCACCGCCAGCCGCGGGCGCGGCGCGCCTCTCAGCATTGTGAGTCCTCGCCCCGCGATGACGCGCTGTCGCGCTTTCGCCGCATCGCCGCAGCCCCTATATTCCACCCATGCGTCCGTTCCTGCTTGCCATACTGCTTCTCATGCCCCTGCCGGCCAAGGCCGATTGCGTGGTGCTCATGCACGGGCTCTCGCGCACCGACAACTCGATGTGGCTCATCGCCGAGACGCTGGAATACCACGGCTACCGGGTGATCAACTACCACTATCCCTCGACCGACGAGCCGGTGGAGACGCTGGTGCGCCATGTCGGCTACGCGGTCAACCAGTGCGGATTCCAGCAGACGCATTTCGTCACCCATTCGCTGGGCGGCATCCTGGTGCGCGCCTGGCTGACCGAATACAGCCCGCCGATCATGGGCCGCGTGGTGATGCTGGCGCCGCCGAATCACGGCTCGGAGATCGTCGACAACCTCGCCGGCAACGAGTTGGCGCACGAGATGCTGACCTTCCTGCACGGCCCCGCCGTGGTGCAACTCGGCACCGATCCCGATTCGGTCCCCAGCCAGTTGCCGAGACCCGATTACGAGCTTGGCGTCATCGCCGGCAACCGCGCGATCAGCCCGCTCGGCCCGATCCTGATCGAGGGCGAGAACGACGGCACCGTCTCGGTCGCAAGCACCAGGATCGAGGGGATGCGCGACCATATCGTGGTGCCGGCGACGCATACGATGATCATGATGAACCCGATCGCGATCGCCGAGATCCTTGAATTCCTGCGCTACGGCGTCTTCGATCACGGCATCACCCTGGTCAGCGCCATGCGCAAGATCGCCCGGCCCTGAGCCCGGCACCCGGCACCGGCGCGCGGATCGGCTGCCGGAAGCGAAGTGTCCAAGCTTGGACAATCCTGCAAGTAACTGACACGGAAAGAGAAGTCTTCTCGCGTTAACCGGATCGAAATCATCTGCCCGGGGACGGGGCGCGGTCCGGCCGGGCGCGTCGGGAAGACATCCCCGCCTGCGCCGGGCTCACGCCCAGTCCCAGGGGATGGTATAGTTGCCCATCATCTCGCGCAGCTTCGCCTCGTCGACCTCGCCCCGGCGCTCGATCCGGGCGACCAGCCCGCGTTTCTTCTCCTCGACCACCTCGGCCACGCGCGCGTTGAGCTTCCTCTCGGCGAATTCGGCGTCGAAGACCCGCGTGATGGCGCGGCGGCGCAGGTCGGGCTTGAAGACCTTGCCGATGGCGGTCTTCGGCAACTCGTCCAGCACCTCGACATGCTTGGGGATCGCGGCGCGTTCGGAGATGCGCTCGGCGGCGTGGTCCATCAGTTCCTTCGTCGACACCTTCGCGCCGGCGACGAGCTCGACATAGGCGCAGGGCAGTTCGCCCGCGGTCGCGTCGGGCTGGCCGATGGCGCCGGCGAAGGCTACCGCCGGGTGGCTCAGGAAGGCCTCCTCGATCATCGCCGGGTCGATGTTGTGCCCGCCGCGGATGATCAGGTCCTTGGCGCGGCCGGTGATCCACAGATAGCCGTCGGCGTCGAGCCGGCCGAGGTCGCCGGTGCGCAGATACCGCCCCTCGGCGTAGAGGCCGAGGTTCTTGGCCTCCTCGGTATAGGTCGAGCCCTCGTAGATGCCGGGGCTGCTGACGCAGATCTCGCCCACCTCGTCGATCCCGCATTCGCGCCGGATGTCGCCGTTCGAGGCGCAGTCGAGGATGCGCACGTCGGTGTAGGGAAACGGGATGCCGACCGAGCCGATCTTCTTTTCGCCCTCGGGCGGATTGGCGGAGACGAGGCAGGTGACCTCGGTCAGGCCGTAGCCCTCGACGATGGAGACGCCGGTGGCCTTCTCGAAGCGCTTGTAGAGTTCGGTCGGCAGCGCCGCCGAGCCGGAGAAGCCGTTCCTGAGGCTGGAGATGTCGGCATCGACCTTGCGCTGCATCAGCGCCGCGAGCGCGGTCGGCACGGTGACGATGTAGGTCGCGCGCCAGCGCTCGATCAGCTTCCAGAAATTGTCGAAGACGCCCTCGCCGCGGTAGCCCTGCGGCGTCGGGAAGACGATCTGCGCCCCCGAGCAGAGCACCGACATCATGATCGGATAGGCGGCGAAGACGTGAAAGAGCGGCAACGGGCAGAGGACCACGTCATCGGCGGTGAACAGAAGCTCCGAGCCGATCCATCCATTATACATGATCCCCGAGGCCTTGTGCTGCGCGACCTTCGGCAGGCCGGTGGTGCCGCCGGTGTGGAAGAAGGCGCAGACGCGGTCGGTCGCCGCCAGATCGAAGGTCAGCCGGTCGGCGGGCTGGCGGGCCATTTCGCTCGCGAAGTCGAGCACGCGGGCGGTGTGGCGGACCGGGTTCTTCGGCCGGATGAAGGGGACGATCCAGCTTTTCGGCGGCGTCAGGTAGCGCAAGAGGTCGACCTCGAGCACGGTCTTGACATTGGGCGCGTTCGCCACCGCCTCGGCCACCTTCTGGGCGACATCGGTCTTGGGGAAGGCGCGGATGGTGACGACGACCTTGGCGTTGGTCTCGCGCAGGATGCCGGCCAGTTTCTCGGGCTCGAGCAGCGGGTTGATCGGGTTGACGATGCCGGCGGTCATCGCCCCGAAGAGGGTGATCGCGGTCTCGTTGATCGTCGGCAGGATGAAGGCGACGGTGTCGGTCTC
>SLPP01000302.1 GCA_007131945.1 Paracoccaceae bacterium
AAGGCCCCGAACATCAGCGCCGCCATGGCGTAGATCGCCAGCAGGATCTCCGGCAGGGCAATCGTCAGATCGAGCGAAGTCATGATCGGTCAGCCTTTCAGTTCTGCGCCAGCGACGTCGCAAGCTCTTGGGCGGCCTCGTGTGCGGCGAGCGCGGCATCGTACTGGCCCACCAGCGCCGAGACCGAGGGGCCGATGATGTCGGTGACCAGCGACGGATAGACGCCGAGGATCAGTGTCATCGCCACCAGCGGCGCGAACATCAGCTTCTCGCGACGGTCGATGTCGGGAATGGTCTTGAGGCTGGCCTTGATCAGTGGCCCGAAAACCACCCGGCGATAGAGCCAGAGCCCGTAGCCCGCCGCCAGGATCACCCCCGAGGCGGCGAAGAGCGCGACCCAGGTATTGACCTGGAAGACGGCCATGAAGGTCAGGAACTCGCCGACGAAGCCCGAAGTGCCCGGCAAGCCGACATTGGCCATGGTGAAGAGCATGAAGACCGCAGCATAGACCGGCATCCGGTTCACCAGCCCGCCATAGGCCGCGATCTCGCGCGTGTGCATCCGGTCGTAGATGACGCCGACGGCGAGGAAGAGCGCACCCGAGATGAAACCGTGGCTGATCATCTGGAAGATCGCGCCGTCAACGCCCTGGCGGGTGGCGGCGAAGATCCCCATCGTCGCGAAGCCCATATGCGCGACCGAGGAATAGGCCACGAGCTTCTTCATGTCCTCCTGCACCAGCGCGACAAGCGAGGCATAGACGATGGCGATGGCGGACAGCCACAGCACCAGCGGCGCGAAGATGTCCGAGGCCACCGGGAACATCGGCAGCGAGAAGCGCAGGAAGCCGTAGCCGCCCATCTTCAGAAGCACCGCCGCCAGGATCACCGATCCCGCCGTCGGCGCCTGGACATGGGCGTCGGGCAACCAGGTATGCACCGGCCACATCGGCATCTTCACGGCAAAGGAGGCGAAGAAGGCGAGCCACAGGAGCGACTGCATCCCACCCGCGATCTGCCAGCCCATCAGGCTCAAGGGCCCCGTGCTGAATTCGTGCGTCATCAGCGTCGGGATGTCGGTGGTGCCGGCATCCATGTACATGGCGATCATCGCCACCAGCATCAGGACCGATCCGAAGAAGGTGTAGAGGAAGAACTTGAAGGTCGCGTAGATCCGCTCCTTCCCGCCCCAGATGCCGATAATCAGGAACATCGGGATCAGCCCGGCCTCGAAGAAGAGGTAGAAGAGCACGAGGTCGAGCGCCACGAAGACGCCGATCATCAGCGTCTCGAGCACGAGGAAGGCGATCATGTATTCCTTGACCCGGTGCGTCACGTTCCAGCAGGCGGCAATGGTGATCGGCATCAGGAACGTGGTCAGCATCACGAAGAGGATCGAGATGCCGTCGACGCCGAGCTTGTAGGTCAGCCCGAGGATCCATTCGCGCTCCTCGACATGCTGGAAGCCGGTGTCGGAGGGATCGAAGGTGAAGAGCAGGATCAGCGAGATCAGGAAGGTTGCCGATGTGGCCACGAGCGCCAGCCACTTGGCGTTCTGCTGCGCCACCGCGTCCTCGCCGCGCAGGAAGAGCGCGAGGATCAGCGCCGCGATCGCCGGGGTGAAGGTGATGATCGACAGAAGGTTCAGCATCAGCGCGCCCCCACGGTGAGCGTCACCCAGGTCACGAGAAGCGCGATCCCGATGACCATGGCGAAGGCATAGTGGTAGAGATAGCCGGACTGAACCCGCGCATAGATGCGGTTGACGAGCGGCATGATGCCGAAGGCAAGCCCGTTCAACCCGCCGTCGATCGTGGCGCCGTCGCCCTTCTTCCACAGCACCCGGCCGATCCAGACCGCGGGCCGGACGAAGACCGCGTCATAGATCTCGTCGAAATACCACTTGTTGAGCAGGAAGTTGTAGAGGATCGGCTGGTTCGCGGCGAGCCTGCCCGGCAGGTCCGTCCGCCGGATGTAGAAGAGCCAGGCCAGCGAGAGGCCGCCGAGCATGGCGACGAAGGGCGAAACCTTCACCCAGTTGGGCACGTAATGCGCCTCGGTGATCAGGTTGTTCTCGGCGGTCATGTAGATCGAGGCGCCGAACCAGTCGCGCACCTGCTCCGTCGAGCCGAAGAAGGGCCCGTACCAGACCATGCCGGCGAAGACCGAGCCCACCGCCAGCACCGCGAGCGGGACGAGCATCGTGTTCGGGCTTTCATGCGCGTGGTCGTGCGTGTGATGGTCACCGCGCGGCTCGCCGTAGAAGGTCAGGAACATCAGCCGCCAGGAGTAGAACGAGGTCATCGCGGCTCCCGCGACCAGAAGCCAGAAGGCATAACCCGCGCCGGCTGCGAAGGTGCTCTCGATGATCGCGTCCTTCGAGACGAAGCCGGCCAGTCCGATCGAGGTCAGCGGGATGCCGACGCCGGTGATTGCCAGCGTGCCGATCATCATCGCCCAGAAGGTCTTGGGCATCTTGTGACGCAGCCCGCCGTAGTTGCGCATGTCCTGTTCATGGTGCATCCCGTGGATGACCGAGCCCGCGCCGAGGAAGAGCATCGCCTTGAAGAAGGCATGCGTCAGCAGGTGGAACATGGCGACCGAATAGACGCCGACGCCGGCGGCGACGAACATAAAGCCGAGCTGCGAACAGGTCGAATAGGCGATGACGCGCTTGATGTCGTTCTGCACGAGGCCCACGGTCGCCGCGAAGAACGCCGTGAAGGCCCCGATCAGAACGACGAACTCGGCCGCCTGGGGGGCGTATTCGTAGAGCGGCGAGAAGCGCGCCACCAGGAAGACGCCGGCGGTGACCATGGTCGCGGCGTGGATCAGCGCCGAGACCGGGGTCGGGCCCTCCATCGCGTCGGGAAGCCAGGTGTGCAGGAAGAGCTGCGCCGACTTGCCCATCGCGCCGATGAACAGGAAGAAGCAGATCATGTTGACCGCGTTCCAGTCGGTCCAGAGGAACCGCACCGTCGTCTCTGACAGCTGATCGGCCTGGGCGAAGATGTCGTCGAAACGGACCGAGTCGGTCAAAAGGTAGATCGCCATGATCCCGATTATGAAACCGAAATCGCCCACACGGTTGACGACGAAGGCCTTGATCGCCGCCGCGTTGGCGCTGGCCTTCTTGTAGTAGAAGCCGACCAGAAGGTACGAGGCAAGGCCCACCCCCTCCCAGCCGAAGAACATCTGCACCAGGTTGTCGGCGCTGACCAGCGCCAGCATGGCGAAGGTGAAGAAGGACAGATACGCGAAGAAGCGCGCCTTGTAGTGCTCGCCCTCCTCCCAGTTGTCGTCATGCGCCATGTAGCCGAAGCTGTAGAGATGGACGAGCGCCGAGACCGTGGTGACGACGATCAGCATCACCGTCGTCAGCCGGTCAAGCCGGAAGGCCCAATCGCCGACCAGCGTGCCCGAGTCGATGAAGCGCAGGATCTGGATCGACTGCGGCGTGCCGTCATAGGTCAGGAAGATGATCCACGACAGCAGCATGGACAGGAAGAGCAGCGCGGTCGCGGTGACCATCGCCGCCTTCTCGCCGATGAGCCGCCAGCCGAAGCCGCAGAAGAGCGCGCCGATAAGCGGGGCCAGAAGAATCGTCGTCGCCATACCTTCAGCCTTTCATGACGTTGACGTCTTCGACATCAATCGTGCCGCGGTTGCGGAAGAAGCAGACCAGGATCGCCAGCCCGATGGCGGCCTCTGCGGCGGCGACGGTGAGCACGAACATGGTGAAGACCTGTCCCACCAGGTCGCCCAGATGGCTGGAGAACGCCACGAGGTTGATGTTGACGGAAAGCAGGATCAGCTCGATCGACATCAGGATCACGATGACGTTCTTCCGGTTGAGGAAGATGCCGAAGATCCCGATGACGAACAGTGCGGCCGCCACTGTCAGGTAATGTTCCAGTCCCACCATTCGCGTCCCTCCGGACCTTCCGGCCCCGCTTCTTCTTGTTCGCGCCAGGCGCGATGATCAGAATCCCAACCGTCCCGTCTTCGCGGCGACGAACCGGCCGGCGTTCTCCATCAGAGCCCCTGTCCCGGCTTCACGTCCTTCAGTTCCAGCGCCTTCGCCGGGTCGCGGTACATCTGCGCCAGGACGTCCTGCCGCTTGACGTTCTCCCGCTTCCTGAGCGTCAGCACGATGGCGCCGATCATGGCGACCAGGAGGATCAGCCCGGCCAGCTGGAAGGCGAGGAAATACTGGTCGTAAAGGATCAACCCCAGCGCCTTGGTGTTGTGGATCTCCGCCATGTCAGGCGTGACCGCCTGCCTGAGCCCCAGCGCGCCCTCGGCCTCCACCCAGGAGCCGAAGAGAAGTGCGAGCTGCATCAGGATCACCAGCCCGACGAGCGAGGCCAGCGGGAAGTATCGCGCCATCCCCGCCTTCAGCGCGGCGAAGTCGATATCTAGCATCATCACCACGAAGAGGAACAGCACCGCCACCGCGCCGACATAGACGATGATCAGGAGCATCGCCATGAATTCGGCCCCCAGCAGCACGAAGAGCCCGGCCGAGGACAGGAAGGCGAGGATCAGCCAGAGCACCGAATGCACCGGGTTGCGCGATGTCACCACCATGAGACCGGCGCCGATCACCACGATGGCGAAGGCGTAGAAGGCAAAGTCGGCGACGCTCATTCGTCTGTCTCCTTCATCTCGGCGAAGATGCCCTGGGCGATTTCCAGCGCGCGCTGCATCGCGGGCAGGCCGCCGAACATGCTCATCTGCCAGATCACCTCGGCGATCTCGAGTTCCGACGCGCCGGCCTCGCGCGCATGGCGCACGGTCAGGCGGATCTGCGGCTCGGCCTGCGCGCCCAATACCGTGAGCGCGGCGAGCGTCACCAGCAGCCGGGTCTTGGCGTCCAGCCCCTCGCGGTTGAAGGTGCGGCCGAACCACATCTCCATCAGGTCCGCCGGCAGCGTCGGGAAAGCCTTGTCGAAAGGCGCGACATTCGCCTTCTCCATCGCCGGGTTGAAGGCGCGCAGCATCGCCTGGCTGCTCTCCATCATCTGCCGGATCATCTGCGCGAAGGGGTCGTTCATCTGTCCTACCTGTAAGGCGCGTCGATCTCGAGGTTGCGTGCGATCTCGGCCTCCCAGCGTTCGCCGTTGGCCAGGAGCCGCTCCTTGTCGTAGAACAGCTCCTCGCGCGTCTCGGTGGCGAATTCGAAGTTCGGCCCCTCGACGATGGCATCGACCGGGCAGGCCTCCTGGCAGAAGCCGCAATAGATGCATTTCGTCATGTCGATGTCGTAGCGCGTCGTCCGGCGCGAGCCGTCCTCGCGCGGTTCGGCATCGATGGTGATCGCCTGCGCCGGGCAGATCGCCTCGCAGAGCTTGCAGGCGATGCAGCGTTCCTCGCCGTTCGGGTAGCGTCGCAGCGCGTGCTCGCCCCGGAATCGGGGCGAAAGCGGTCCCTTCTCGTGCGGGTAGTTCAGCGTCGCCTTAGGCCTGAAGAAATACTTGAAGCCCAGCCCGAAGCCCTTGATGAAATCCGTCATCAGGAAGTACTTGGTGGCGCGGGTCCAGTCGATCGCGGTCATGTCAGCCTCCCACGGCCCAGCGGGCATAGGCCCCGCCGAAGAGTTCGAATTTCGCGAAGAAGGCGACGATCACCACCCAGGCCAGCGACAGCGGCAGGAAGACCTTCCAGCCGATGCGCATCAGCTGGTCGTAGCGATAGCGCGGCACGATCGCCTTCACCATGGCGAAGAGGAAGAAGAAGAAGGCCATCTTCAGGATCATCCAGTGCGGCCCGTCCGGCAGGAACGGCACCGGGCTCAGCCAGCCGCCGAAGAAGAGCAGGCTGATCAGCGCGCACATCAGGAAGATGGCGATGTATTCGCCGGCCATGAACAGAAGGTAAGGCGTCGAGGAATATTCGACCATGAAGCCGGCGACGAGTTCCGATTCCGCTTCCGGCAGGTCGAAGGGCGGGCGGTTCGTCTCGGCCAGGCAGGAGACGAAGAACAGCACCACCATCGGCAGATGCGGCAGCCAGTACCAGCTGAACAGGCCCCAGTTGCCGTCCTGCGCGGCGACGATGGCGCCGAAATTCATGCTGCCGGTCGAGATGATGACGCCGATGATGATCAGGCCGAGCGAAACCTCGTAGCTGATCATCTGCGCGGCGCTGCGCAGGCTTCCGAGGAAGGCGTATTTCGAGTTCGACGCCCAGCCTCCCATGATCACGCCATAGACCTCGAGCGACGCGATGGCGAGGACGAAGAGGACAGCGACGTTGATGTCGGCAAGGACCCAGCCGTCGTTGAACGGGATCACCGACCAGGCGAGGACGGCGAGGACGAAGCTGAGCATCGGCGCGAGGAAATAGACCGGCCGGTCGACACCCGCCGGTATGACCACTTCCTTGACGACGTATTTCAGCGCATCGGCCACCGATTGCAGAAGGCCGAAGGGGCCGACGACGTTGGGCCCGCGCCGCATCTGCACCGCCGCCCAGACCTTTCGGTCGCCATAGACCAGGAAGAGCAGGCTGATCATCACGAAGGCGATGACCAGAAGCGACTGCGCGACGATCAGAACCGTGATGCCCAGCGCGGTGTCAAGAAACTCTGCCATCTGCCTCTTTCCTCAGACCGCCGGCGTGACCCGGCCGAATGCGCCTGCTGTTAACCGCATCCCGGCGCCGGATTCCACCCCGTCCGGACAGTTTCGCCGGGCTGTGGCCCGCGCGCCGTGCCGCGACCGGGAGGGGGATGCCGGGATGCGCCATCGCCTACTCCGCCGCCATCCGCGTATTGCCGCGCGCCTTCGCCATGGCCGACAGTTCGGCCATCAGGGTCGAGGCTCGGGCGATCGGATTGGTCAGGTAGTGATCCGTGATCGCATGGCCGAAATCGCCCTTGCCGGGCTCGGCGGGGCCGAGCGGCTGCCAGTCGTTCTCCGGCACCTCGTCGATCGCGTCGAGATGCGGCACCGCCTCGACGAGCTTGCGCCGCAACTCGGGCAGGCTGTCGAAGGGCAGGGCCGTGCCCAGTTCGGCCGAGAGCGCGCGCAGGATCGCCCAGTTCTCCTTCGCCTCGCCCGGCGGCGCGTTCGCGCGGAGCGCCAGCTGCGGCCGCCCCTCGGTATTGACGAAGATCGCGTTCTCCTCGGTGTAGCAGGCGGCCGGCAGGATGATGTCGGCCCGGTGCGCGCCGCGATCGCCGTGGCTGCCCTGGTAGATGACGAAGGGGCCGGCCGGGATCTCGGCCTCGTCCATGCCCAGGTTGTAGACGACCTCGGCCCCGTCGAGCGCCACCGCCATGCCGCCCTCGGTCGTGCAACCCGCATCCATCGCGCCGACGCGGCCCGCGGCGGTGTGCAGGACCAGCATCCGCCCGCCCAGCTTCTCGGTCAGCGCCATCGCCTGGCTGAGGACCGCCGCGCCGTCCGCGCCGGTCAGCGCGCCCTGCCCCACGATCACCAGCGCTTCGTCGGTTTTCTCCGCATCCTTCGCGGCCTTAACCAGCGCCGCCCGGTCGGCGCCGTGCTCGATCACGTCATAGGTCAGGTCGGCCACCGGCCCGATCCGGTGAACGTCGGCACCCATCAGCCACGCCTTGCGGATGCGGGCGTTCAGCACCGGCGCCTCGTCGCGCGGATTGGTGCCGATCAGCCAGACCGTGCGGGCATGGTCGATATCCTCGATCGCCGCCGTGCCGACATAGGCCGAGCGGTTGCCGGCGGGCAGCTGCGCGCCGTCCACGCGGCACTCGACGCGCCCGCCCTGCCCCTCGATCATCAGCTTCAGTGCGAAGGCCGCCTCGACCGGGGCGAGGTCACCGACCAGACCCGCGACCGTCTTGCCCTTCATCGCCTCGGCCACCGCCTGCAGCGCCTCGGGCCAGGTCGCGGGCTTCAGCTTGCCGTCGCGGCGGATATACGGCCGATCCAGCCGCTGCCGACGCAGCCCGTCCCAGACGAAGCGCGTCTTGTCCGCGATCCATTCCTCGTTCACGCCGTCATGGTTGCGCGGCAGCATCCGCATCACCTCGCGCCCCTTGGTATCGACGCGGATCGACGATCCCAGCGCGTCCATCACGTCGATCGTCTCGGTCTTGGTCAGCTCCCAGGGACGGGCGGTGAAGGCATAGGGTTTCGAGACCAGCGCCCCCACCGGGCAGAGATCGATGATGTTGCCCTGCAGGTTCGACTCGATCAGGCTGCCCAGGTAGGTGGTGATTTCGGCATCCTCGCCGCGCCCGGTCTGGCCCATGACGCTGACGCCCGCCACCTCGGTGGTGAAGCGCACGCAGCGCGTGCAGGAGATGCAGCGCGTCATGTGGGTTTCGACCAGCGGGCCAAGCTGCAGATCCTCGGCGGCGCGCTTCGGCTCGCGGAAGCGCGAGAAATCGACGCCGTACGCCATCGCCTGGTCCTGCAGGTCGCATTCGCCGCCCTGGTCGCAGATCGGGCAGTCGAGCGGGTGGTTGATGAGCAGGAACTCCATCACCCCCTCGCGCGCCTTCTTCACCATCGGCGAGTTGGTCCTGATGACCGGCGGCTGGCCCTCCGGTCCCGGGCGCAGGTCCTTGACCTGCATCGCGCAGGACGCCGCGGGCTTCGGCGGGCCGCCGACGACCTCGACAAGGCACATCCGGCAATTGCCGGCGATGCTGAGCCGCTCGTGATAGCAGAAGCGCGGGATCTCGATCCCGGCCTCCTCGCAGGCCTGGATCAGCGTCATCGCCGGCGGGACCTCGATCTCGCGGTCGTCGATGATGATCTTGCGAAGCTCGCTCATGGCTTACCTTTCACTCAGTCGCCGGCCGATGGCCGAGCCGGCGGCCATCTCCTGCCGGCCGA
>SLPP01000081.1 GCA_007131945.1 Paracoccaceae bacterium
AGCCCGATCCGGTCCATCGCCTCGCGGAAGAGCTTGCGGTCCTCGGCCATCTCGATCGCCGCGCGGTTTGCGCCGATCAGTTCCACCCCGAACTTCTCCAGCACCCCCATGTCGGCAAGCGCCAGCGCCGTGTTCAGCCCCGTCTGCCCGCCCATCGTCGGCAAGAGCGCGTCGGGCCGCTCGGCCTCGATGATCTTTGCCACGATCTCGGGCGTGATCGGCTCGATATAGGTCGCGTCGGCGAGCCCCGGATCGGTCATGATCGTCGCCGGGTTCGAGTTGACCAGGATGACGCGGTAGCCTTCCTCGCGCAGCGCCTTGCAGGCCTGGGCGCCCGAGTAGTCGAACTCGCAGGCCTGGCCGATGACGATGGGCCCCGCGCCGATGATCATGATGGATCTGATATCGGTTCTCTTCGGCATCGCGGACCCCGTGCGGATGTGCACGCGCCGGCCGGACGGCGGCGCGGAAATCGAGGCGGGTTATAGCCGGGCACGGGGGCGGCGCAAGCCCCGTTCGGGGCGGCGCAGGCGGGTCGCCCTCGTGGCGGGGCGGTCCGGGTTCCGCCGCGCCGGGCGCGCGTCCGGCACCGGCCGGCAGACCCGGACCGCCGCTGGTCAGAGGGCGCCACATGGCGCCCCCGAGAAAGTTTCATTGCGGTTAATGGCGGCGATTATCCGTTTTGTGACAAGTGCTTGGCGAAGTGCTCAAGTTTGAGCACCCCGCGGCGCCTAGCCGAAACAGGCCTCCAACAGTGCCCGCGTATTCTCCTCCGTCATCTTTCGCGGGTTCGCCCCGGCCGTCGGATCGGCCAGCGCCATCGGCACCAGGTCGTCGATCCGGCCCGCGTCCACCCCCAGCGCCGTCAGGTCGGCGGGGATGCCCAGTTCGGCGCGCAGTTCCATGATCCGGGCGCGGAAGCCGTCGAAGCCGCCCGCGATGCCCAGATAGGCGGCGACGCGGGTGATCTTGTCCTCGATGACCTCGCGGTTGAAGTCCAGGACCCAGGGCATGACCACGGCGTTCGTCGTCCCGTGATGGGTGTTGAAGACCGCCCCGATCGGGTGGCTCAGCGCGTGGATGCCGCCCAGCCCCTTCTGGAACGCCACCGCCCCCATCGCCGCCGCGCTCATCATCTGCGCGCGGGCTTCCAGGTCGTCGGGCGTGTGGTAGGCGCGGGAGAGGTTCTCCAGTACCAGCCGCATCCCCTCCAGCGCGATCCCCTCGCTCATCGGGTGGTAGTAGGTGGTGCAATAGGCCTCCAGGCAATGGGCGAGCGCGTCCATGCCGGTGCCCGCGGTGATCGCCTTCGGCATCCCCACGGTCAGTTCCGGATCGCAGATGGTGACCGAGGGCATGAGCCTCGGGTGGAAGATGATTTTCTTGGTATGCGTCGCCGAATTCGTCAGCACCCCCGCGCGCCCGACCTCGGACCCGGTACCGGCAGTCGTTGGCACCGCGACGATGGGGGCGATCGTGTCGGCATTGGCGCGGGTCCACCAGTCGCCCACGTCCTCGAGATCCCAGACGGCGACCTTCTGGTCGATCATCAACGCGATCATCTTGCCCAGATCCAGCGCCGAGCCGCCGCCGAAGGCGACGACCCCGTCATGCCCGCCGGCGCGATAGACCTTCAGCCCGGCCTCCATGTTGGCCTCGGTCGGGTTCGGATCGACGCCCGGAAAGACCGCGCGCCCGAGCCCCCCGGCATCGAGGATATCCAGCGCCCGCGCCGTGATCGGCAGGTCGGCAAGCCCCCGGTCGGTGACGAGGAGCGGCCGCGACATGCCGGCCGCGCGGCAGAGATCGGCAAGCTCGGCGATCCGGCCGGCGCCGAACTTCACCAGCGTCGGATAGGCCCAGTTGGCTTTCGGGGCGGTCATTGCGTCACCTTCTTCAGATGGTAGGATTTCGGCCGTGTCACCGAGTGATAGCCGAGGGTCGAGAGCGCCGCGCCGCGCCCGGTATCCTTGCAGCCAGTCCAGCACAGCGCCGGATCGAGGTAGTCGCAGCGGTTCTGGAAGACCGTGCCGGTCTGCAGCCGCGCGCCGATCCGTTCGGCGCGTTCAGGATCGGCGGTCCAGATCGAGGCGGTGAGGCCATAGGGCGAATCGTTCATCAGCCCGATCGCCTCGTCCTCGTCCCTGACCTTCATGATGCCGACGACGGGACCGAAGCTTTCCTCGCGCATCACGCGCAGGGAGTGATCGACATCGACCAGCACCTGCGGCGCCAGATAGGCCCCGCCATCATCGGCCGGAAAGCGCGCCGGATCGATCAGTGGCTTCGCGCCGGCCGCCACCGCCTCGGCCACCTGCTCGCGCACGGTGCGGGCGAATCGGGCGTTGGCCATCGGGCCGAGCGTCGTTTCGGCGTCGAACGGGTTGCCCAGGGTCAGCTTCTCGACCCAGGCGACGGCGCCCTCGACGAAGGCATCGTAGTGACGTTCATGGACATAGATCCGCTCGATCCCGCAGCAGCACTGGCCGGCATTGTACATCGCCCCGTCCATCAGCCCGTCGATCGCCGCGGCCAGGTCGGCATCCGCGCAGACAAGTCCCGGATCCTTGCCGCCCAGTTCCAGCGCGGTGGCGGTGAAGGTGCCGGCGGCTGCGCGCTCGATCGCCTGGCCGCCACCGACCGAGCCGGTGAAGTTCACGAAGCCGAAGCTGCGCGCGCCGATCAGCGCCTCGGTCGTTTGGTGGTCGAGGACAACGTTCTGGAACACGTCCTCGGGTACACCGCCCTGGTGGAACGCCTCGGCCAGCCTCTCGCCCACAAGCAGCGTCTGCGAGGCGTGTTTCAGGACCACCGAATTGCCCGCGATCAGGGCCGGAACGATCGTGTTGATCGCCGTCAGATAGGGGTAGTTCCAGGGCGCGACGATGAACACCACGCCCACCGGCTCGCGCGCCAGGAGGCGGCGAAAGCGGTTCGAGTCCTCGATCACCTGCGGCGCCAGCGCCTCGGCCGCAATGCCGGACATGTAGTCGGTGCGCTCGTTCACGCCACCAAACTCGCCGCCATACCGGGTGGGCCGACCCATTTGCCAGGCCAGTTCCTCGACCGCGCGCTCCTTCATCGTGTTGAGCACCGCGACCCCGGACTTGACGCAGGCGATGCGCTCGTCGAGCGGGCGCGCGGCCCATCCCGCCTGCGCCGCCTGAGCCCGCGCCACCGCCGCCTGCGCGGCGTCAGGCGGCAAGGCCGGCCGCTCGGCATAGACCCGCCCGTCGACGGGCGAGATGCACTGGATCATACGTGTCATGTCATCCCTCCTGCCGCGCATTCCCGCGGCGCCCCGTTTCTGCGCCCGCGCTCAGGCGCGTTCAAGCCCCCGCCGCAGGTCCCAGTCGGTGACCGCGCGTTCGGATTCCGCGACTTCCCAGCGCGCGGCATGCACGTAGTGATCGACGACGTCGTCGCCGAAGGCACCCCGCAGCCAGTCCGAACCCGCCGCCAGATCGGCGGCCTCGCGCAGGGTCTTGGGGATCTCGCGCACGCCCTCGGCGTGGTACATATCGCCGCGCAGCTCGGGCTCGAGCTCCATCTTCCTCTCGATCCCGTCGAGCCCCGCGGCGAGCAACGCGGCGCAGGCCAGATAGGGGTTCAGGTCCGACCCGCCGATCCGGCATTCGACGCGCACGGCCTTCGTGTTCTCGCCGCAGATTCGGAACCCTGCGGTACGGTTGTCGCGCGACCAGACGGCCTTGGTGGGCGCGAAGAGCCCGACGCAGAAGCGCTTGTAGCTGTTGACGTAGGGTGCCAGGAACAGCGTCAGTTCGCGGGCATGGGCTAGCTGACCGGCGAGGTAGTGCTTCATCATCGCCGACATGCCGTGCGGGTCGTCCGGATCGTGAAAGGCGGGTACGCCTTCCGGCGTCCAGAGCGACTGGTGCACATGGCTCGACGATCCCGCCTTGTCGGTGGCGTACTTGGCCATGAAGGTGACCGACTTGCCGACCTTGTGCGCGATCTCCTTGGTGGCGTTCTTCATGATCACATGCGCATCGCCCATGGTCAGCGCGTCGGTGTAGCGCACGTTGATCTCTGCTTGCCCCGAATCCGCCTCTCCCTTCGTGTTTTCAACAATTATACCAGCACCATAAAGGCCATTTCTAAGAGCTCGCATCAACGGCTCTTCCTTGGTCGTCTGGAAGATATGGTAGTCCTCGTTATATGCCGAGATCGGCCGCAGCCCGGCGATTCCCTGGTCGCGCAGCGCCTCGTAGCTGTTCTCGAAGACGTAGAATTCGAGCTCGGTCGCCATCTTTGGCTCGAAGCCCATCTCGCGCGCCCTGGCCACCTGCCGCTTGAGGATCGCGCGAGGCGACTGCGGTACTTCCTCGTGGGTGTGGTGGTCGAGGAGGTCGCAGAGGACAAGCGCCGTGCCCTCGAGCCAGGGCACGCGACGCAGGGTCTCCATGTCCGGCTTCACGATATAATCGCCATAGCCCTTCTCCCAGCTCGCCGTCGCGTAGCCGGGGACGGTGTACATCTCCATGTCGACGGTGAGCAGGTAGTTGCAGCAATGCGTCTCGCGCCAGCCGCCATCCACGAAATGCGCAGCATGGAAGCGCTTTCCCATGAGCCGTCCCTGCATGTCGATCGCGGCGACGACCACGGTGTCGATCTCGCCGGCGTCGACGGCCTCTCGCAACGCGTCGAGCGTCAGGTTTCCGGGCATCTGTCCCTCATCTCAGGGCAGCCTGTCGCTGCCGTTCATATTACTAGAATCACATTCCGGGATACGTGGGGGGCGAACGCCCCCCGCGTTCTGCAGACCGACTCAGAGGTAGCGATAGGGCCGTCCGGCCTTGTCCATCGCCGCGTTATAGTCGCGGAAGATCTGAACCACCTTGGCCTTGGTGTCGGATTCGGCGGCGATCTCCTCCCAGAACTCACGGGCGGCAGTCTCGACCGTCGCCCATTCGTTGTCCGGGATCGAGGTGAGTTCGAGCTTGTCGCCCTCGACCCGGAGCCGCGCTTCGCCCGCCCAGTACCAGTGTTGACGATAGTAGTGGGACTGCTCGAAGCACGTCGCCATCAGGTTCTGCAGATGCTCGGGCAGCTCGTTCCAGCGGTCCATGTTGGCGAAGAAATGCCCGATCCAGGCGCCGGAGATGTTGTTGGTCAGGAAGTGGCTGCAGATGTCCGCCCAGCCGACCTCGTAGGCCTCGGTGATGCCGCACCAGGCGACGCCGTCGATCTCGCGCGTCTGCAGCGCGATCTCGACATCCTCCCAGGGCACGGTGACAGGCACGACGCCAAACTGGCTGAGGAACCGCCCGGCGGTGGGGAAGGTGAAGACCCGCTTGCCCTGCATGTCGGAGAGCGACGTGATCGGCGAGGTGGTGATGAAATGGCACGGGTCCCAGGCCCCGGCCGAGATGTGCTTGACGCCGACTGCTGCGTATTCCTCGGCCCAGATCTCGTTCAGGCCCCAGTCGTTGAAGAGCGCCGGCACGTCGAGCGAATAGCGGCTGGCGAAGGGGAAGTAGCCGCCGAAGACCGTCACCTCGGTCGGCCCGGCCATCGAATCGTCGTCGGACTGCACCGCGTCGATCGTGCCGCGCTGCATCGCCTGGAAGAGCTCCTCGGTCGGCACCAGCTGGTCGGCGTAGAAGAGGTCGATCTGCATCTCGTCGCCGGCGATGGCGTTGAACATCTCGATCGCGGGCAGGGCGACCTGCGCGCCGAGCGAGGTGCCGGCATAGGTCTGCAGCCGCCAGCGGATGGTCGACTGCGCGTGCACCGCGGGCGCGGCGAGTGCGGCGGCGCCACCCAGCGCCCCGGTCGTCAGGAACTTCCGTCTGGTCGTGGTCATCGTCTTACCTCCTTGGTTGGTTATGGTTTCAGCGAACGCCCAGCGTCTGCGGCAGCCAGAGCGCGATCTGGGGAAAGGCCATGACCAGCGCCAGCCCGAGGATCATGACGCCGACGAAGGGGAAAATCGAGCGGTAGATGTCGGCCAGCGACACCTCGGGCGGGGCCATGGCGCGCATCAGGAAGAGGTTGTAGCCGAAGGGCGGCGTCATGTAGGCGATCTGGCAGGTGATCGTGTAGAGGACACCATACCAGATCAGGTCGAATTCCAGCATCCGCACGATCGGCACGTAGAGCGGCGCCACGATGACCAGCATCGCCGTGTCGTCGAGGAACGCGCCCATGATCAGGAAGGAAAGCTGCATCAGGATCAGGATCTGCCAGCGACTCAGTCCCAACTCTTCAACGAACAGCGCGCGGACGAAATCGACGGCCCTGAGCCCGTCGAAGACCGCGCCGAAGGCAAGCGCGGCGAGGATGATCCACAGGAACATGCAGGAAATCGCCAGCGTCATCCGCGTGCAGGTTTCGAACACCGCCCAGGTCATCCGCCCCTTCGCGACCGAGGCAAGGAACGCCGCCAGCGCCCCGATGACCGAGCTTTCCACGAGGCGCGTGTAGCCCATCACGAAGGGCACCATCATCACCGCGAAGATCGCCAGCGGCAGGACCCCGGCCATGAGCAGCCGGTACTTCTCCGCCCGGGTGATGGTCGCGCGCTCCTCGGCCGAGATGACCGGCCCGAGCGCCGGGTTCAGCCGGCAGCGCAGCCAGATGTAGCTGATGAAGAGGCTCGCCATCATCAGCCCCGGCAAAATCCCCGCCAGCCACAACTGAGTCACCGGCTGGCGCGCAATCATCGCGTAGAGCACCATGACGACAGAGGGCGGGATCAGGATGCCCAGGCTCGCGCCCGCCTGGATCACGCCCGTGACCATGCGCTTGTCATAGGCGCGCTTCAGTAGCTCCGGCAGCGCGATCGTGGCGCCGATCGCCATGCCGGCAACGGAAAGGCCGTTCATCGCCGAGATCAGCACCATCAGCAGGATCGTTCCGATCGCCAGCCCGCCGGGCACCGGGCCGAACCAGACATGGAACATGCGATAGAGATCATCCGCCAGCCGGCTCTCGCTCAGCACGTAGCCCATGAAGATGAACATCGGCAGCGTGATGAGCGGGAACCAGTTCATCACCTTGAAGGCCTGCGCGAAGGCCAGGTCATGCCCGCCCCGGTCGCCCCAGAGCATGATCGCCGCCACAACCGCCACCGCGCCGATGATGCCGAACATCCGCTGCCCCGTCAGCATCAGCATCAGCATCGAGCCGAACATCAGCGCGGCGATCATCTCGGCGGGCATCAGAACTCCTCGCGACCCAGGGCGCGGTTCAGGTCACGGATGAAGTTCGCCGTGCATTGCAAGATCATCAGCACGATGCCGATCACCATGACGATCTTGATCGGCGCCATGTAGGGCCGCCACAGGCCGCGCCGCCGCTCGCCGTATTCCAGCGCGAACTGCGTGCTCTCGATCCCGCCCCAGAGGAGGACGCCGAGATAGACGAAGAGCGCGAGGATCGTGACCGCGTCGACCGCGGCCTTGGTGCGGTCCGACCAGCGCGCGTAGAGCAGGTCCATCCGCACCGCCGAGCCCATCTGCAAGGCATAGGCGCCGCCGATGAAGAAATAGCCGATAAGCAGGAACTGCGCCATCTCGTCGGTCCAGATCGGCGGCGTGAAGGCCGCGCGCCCAATGGCGCCCCAGAGCAGCACGCCCATCAGCACGAAGAGCGAGAACATCGCCAGCCGACCCATGCCGTAGTTGAGCCGCTCGACCGCGCGGACATAGGCTATCACGAAACGCGGCATGCGTCGCCTCCCGCCTCACGCAGGGCCGTGGCCAGGACCGGCGCCAGCCGGTCGGCCATCGCCGCCTGATCCGCCTCGGTTGCGATCAGGTCGTTGCGGATCTCGAGCATCGTGTTGGGCAGGCGCAGCGGCACCGCGTGCAGCCGGATCGTGTGGGTGACGTCGCCCGCCGCCGAATAGGGCTCGTTCAGCCGCGTCTCGAGCCCGCACCCCGCCGCCGCCGCGATCACCGCATCCGTGAGCCGCTGGTCGTCGTCATGGATCACACCGAATTCCACCACGCGGGGCAGGCCATGAAAGACCGGCGTGAAAGAGTGCACCGCGATCAGTGCCGGGCGTCGGCCGAGCGCGACCAGGGTGGCTATCTCGGCCGCGAGCGTGGCATGGAAGGGCACGCAGACGGCCTGCGTGCGCGCCAGCCGATCGGCGGGCGAGAGGCCGCCATTGCCCGGGATGTCGTGCACCTCGGATCGCTCGGGCATGGCGTTCGCGTGGTCGGGCGCGCGGTTGAGATCGAAGATCAGCCGCGAGAGAGGCGCATGGACCAGGACCGCCCCGCCGCATCCGGTTGCCAGTCGCCGCGCCAGTCCGCGCGCGAGCCCCAGCGCGCCGATGTCCCAGGCGACATGCTCGCTCCAGACCCCTGGCGCGAGGCCCAGGTCGCCCCAGGGCGCGGCGGAGGCGTTCGAGGCGTGTTCGCAGATCACCACCAGCCCGGCCGCGACCACCTCTCCGACCGGGGCGCCGCTGGCGTCGAAACGCTCCACCCGGCCCGGCCATTCGGCGGGCGCGGGCGGCGTCAGGACGGCGGCATCGGGCAACGGCATGAAGGCGAGAATCCGGCAGGCTCGCTCCGCAGCCTGTTGCATCGCCCCCGAATCTGTCAAGTTCTTTTCGAAATCACGATTTCTGTTACGAATCGAACATTCTGCTGTATCTTCCCCCTGCCCCAGCCAAGGGAGCCGCATGTCCGAGACGGCCGATGCCCCGCCGACGATCGAGGCCCGCCTGCGCGCCGCGCTGCCCGAACTGACGCGCACCGAGCGGCAACTGGCCGCGCATATGCTGAATTCCTACCCGGTCGCGGTCCTCGGCTCGATCGCCTCGGTGGCGCGTGGGGCGGGCGTCTCGCCGCCGACAGTTGGGCGACTGGTGCAGAAACTGGGATTCACAGGTTATCCCGAGTTCCAGACGCAGCTGCGCGAGGAGGTGGGCGAACGCCTGGCCTCGCCGCTCGCCAAGCACGAAAAATGGGCACAGACCGCCGCCGATGCCCATGTCCTGGACGCATTCGCTGCGCGGGTGATGGAAAACCTGACAGCGACGCTGGGCCAGATCGATCGGGACGAGTTCGACGCTGTCGCCGCCCTGCTGGCCGACCGCAACCGGCATGTCACGCTGATCGGCGGGCGGCTCACGCAGGCGCTGGCGGGCTATTTCGCCACCGCGCTGCGAATCATGCGCGACGACGTGGTGCTGCTGGCCGCGATCCCCTCGACCTGGCCGCCGGTCCTTGTCGACATGCGGCCGGGCGACGTGGTGGTGGCCTTCGACATCCGCCGCTACGAGCCGCCGGTGCAGCACCTTGTCGAGCTTGCCCGCGCGCGCGACGCCGAAGTGGTGCTGATCACCGATCGCTGGGTCTCGCCCGCCGCGGCGCATGCCCAGCACCTGATGCCCTGCCATATCGAGGCGCCCTCGGCCTGGGACACGCTGACCGCGCCACTGATGCTGGTCGAGGCGCTCCTGACCGCGATCCAGCGGCGCGACCGCCCGGCGGTGATGGCTCGGCTCGAGGCGCTCGAGACGATCTACAGCCGCACCCGCATCTTCCGCCGCTCGCGCCAGGGTTGAGCGCGGCGCGGAACCGGCTTAGGCTCGTGCCGGGCGCTCGGTTGAAATCTCGCCGCGCGTGCCCCAGATATGGCGGGAACACGGGCCCCGCCCAACAGCATCTCCGGGCCCGAGAGCTTATCGAGGAACCGAATGACCGCAGATCTCAACGCCTATCCCGTCCTGCCGCTGCGCGACATGGTGGTGTTCCCGCACATGATCGTGCCGCTCTTCGTGGGACGCGACAAGTCGGTGCGCGCGCTCGAGGCGGTGATGCGCGACGACAAGCCCATCCTGCTGACGACCCAGATCGACCACGCCGCCGAGGACCCCGGTTTCGACGGGATGTACCGCATGGGCGTGCTCGCCAATGTCCTGCAACTGCTCAAGCTTCCCGACGGCACGGTGAAGGTGCTGGTCGAGGGCAAGAGCCGCGTGCGTATCACCGAGTTCCTGGAAAACGAGGCGCATTTCGAGGCGCAGGCCGAACCGCTCGAAGAAACGCTGGGCGATGCCCAGGCGGTCGCGGCGCTGGTCCGCTCGGTCGCCGACGATTTCGAGCGCTACGCCAAGATCAAGCGCAACATCCCCGAAGAGGCGCTGACCGCCGTCTCGGAAGCCAGCGAACCCGGCAAACTCGCCGACCTCGCCGCCGGCCATCTGGGCGTCGATGTGCCGCGCAAGCAGGACCTGTTGGAGACACTGAATGTCGCCGAGCGGCTGGAGAAGGTCTACGGGCTGATGCAGGGCGAGATCTCGGTCCTGCAGGTCGAGCGGAAGATCAAGTCGCGCGTCAAGAGCCAGATGGAGCGCACCCAGCGGGAATACTATCTGAACGAACAGATGAAGGCGATCCAGAAGGAGCTCGGCGAGGGCGAGGACGGCCAGAACGAGATCGCCGAACTCGAGGAGCGCATCCGCAAGACCAAGTTCTCGAAGGAGGCGCGCGAGAAGGCCGAGGCCGAGCTGAAGAAGCTCAAGTCGATGTCGCCGATGTCGGCCGAGGCGACCGTCGTGCGCAACTATCTCGACTGGCTCCTGAACATCCCCTGGAACGTCAAGAGCCGGGTGAAGAAGGACCTCAACCGCGCGCAGGAGGTGCTCGACGCCGATCACTACAGCCTCGAGAAGGTGAAGGAGCGGATCGTCGAATACCTCGCCGTGCAGTCGCGCTCGACCAAGTTGCGCGGGCCGATCCTGTGCCTCGTCGGCCCGCCGGGCGTCGGCAAGACCTCACTCGGCCGGTCGGTCGCGCGGGCGACGGGGCGCGAGTTTATCCGCATCTCGCTCGGCGGCGTGCGCGACGAGTCCGAGATCCGGGGCCACCGCCGGACCTATATCGGCTCGATGCCCGGCAAGATCATCCAGTCGATGAAGAAGGCGAAGACCTCGAACCCGCTGATCCTGCTGGATGAGATCGACAAACTCGGCTACGACTTCCGCGGCGACCCGTCCTCGGCGCTCCTCGAGGTGCTCGATCCCGAGCAGAACAACACCTTCGTCGATCACTATCTCGAGGTCGAATACGACCTCTCGAACGTGATGTTCATCACCACGGCGAACAGCTACAACATGCCGGGGCCGCTGCTCGACCGGATGGAGATCATCCCGCTTGCCGGATACACCGAGGACGAGAAGGCAGAGATTGCCAAGCGCCACCTGATGCCAAAGGCGATCAAGAACCATGGGCTGAAGAAGGGTGAGTTGACGCTCACTGATGGCGGCCTGCTCTCGATCATCCGCAACTACACCCGCGAGGCGGGGGTGCGGAACCTCGAGCGCGAACTGTCGAAACTGGCGCGCAAGGCCGTTACCCGCATCCTCAAGGACGGCGAGAAGCAGGTGAAGGTGACCGAGGAGAACATCGCCGATTTTCTCGGCGTGCCGCGCCACAAGTTCGGTCTGGCCGAGAAGGAGGATCAGGTCGGCGTCGTCACCGGGCTGGCCTGGACGCAGGTCGGCGGCGATCTGCTGCAGATCGAGGCCTTGAAGCTGCCCGGCAAGGGACGGATGAAGACAACCGGCAAGCTCGGCGACGTGATGAAGGAATCGATCGACGCCGCGAACTCCTTCGTCCGCTCGATCGCGCCCGATATCGGCGTCAAGCCGCCACGCTTCGACACGATCGACATCCATGTCCACGTCCCCGAGGGTGCGACGCCCAAGGACGGGCCGTCGGCGGGCGTGGCGATGGTGACCTCGATCGTCTCGGTCCTGACCGGAATCCCGGTGCGCAAGGACATCGCCATGACCGGCGAGGTGACGCTGCGCGGCAATGTGCTGCAGATCGGCGGGCTGAAGGAGAAGCTCCTGGCAGCGCTCCGGGGCGGCATCAAGACCGTGCTGATCCCCGAAGATAATGCCAAGGATCTGCCCGAGATCCCCGACAATGTGAAGGAGGGGCTGGAGATCATCCCGGTGTCTAACGTGCGCGAGGTCCTCAAGCACGCGCTCATCCGCGCTCCGGAACCCATCGTCTGGGACGAGGCGGCCGAAGAGGCGGCCCAGGCAGCCCGCGCCGCCGCGCATCAGAAGGAAACGAACGGCGCCACCGCCCATTGACGGTAACGCGTCGACGGACAGGCACCACGACCGCGAAGATTGCCCTTCTCTGGCGAGAAGCGGGCCAGCCTGCCGGCCGAAAGGTCGGCAGGTTTCTGTTTTGGTTCTTGTTTCACGCTCCAAGCCGTCTATCTCGACCGCCTTCGGCCCACGGACCGATGCGCAAGACGACGGTGGGAGACCCATTCTAGACCCGTCCCAACCCTGCCTCTCGACCTCAACCTGCGAGCCCCGACTTGCGGCCTTCCCGAAACGCGTCGCCAGGAATTTCTGCGGCAGTCGCGCCACCACGGAACAGGCGCTTGCCACATCGGCACCGTGCAGCTTAACCTCGGCAGCCGGGGCAGTGTCCTCAACACCGAAACCACGCCAGGTGCTCCGGATCACTTCACGACGGACAGGCGGCTGGGGAAAGGCTCCGGATGTCGGCTTATCTGCAGCCGGAAACGGTCCAAGAGGCGATCGCCGCGCTGGTTGCGCGACCCGATCTGCGCATCATCGCCGGCGGTACCGACGTCTATCCGTCGCTTGGCGAGGACCTCCCGCGCGCGGCCCTCTTGGACATCACCGGCATCGCCACACTGCGCGGCGTCACTGAGGATGCCGCCGGACTGACGATCGGGGCGCTGGCGAGCTGGACCGAGCTTCAGCGCGCGAGCCTCGCGCCCGGATACCGCGCGCTGCGGGAGGCGGGGCGCGAAGTCGGTTCGCCGCAGATTCAGAACGTCGCGACGGTGGTCGGCAATCTCTGCAACGCCTCGCCCGCCGCCGACGGCACCGTCGCGCTGATGGCGCTCGATGCCGAAGTGCTGATCGACGGACCGGCGGGTCCGCGCCGCATGAGGGTGGCGGATTTCGTCACCGGTGTCCGCCAGGTGGCGCTGCACCCTGGCGAGATCGTGATCGCGCTGCGCCTGCCGCCGGCGCGGGGACGGTCGCATTTCCGGAAGCTCGGCGCGCGGCGTTACCTCGTCATCTCGATCGCGATGGTGACGGTGCATGTCGAGACGAACGCGCAGGGACGCATCGCACGGGCGGCGGTGGCCGTCGGGTCGTGCTCGCCGGTCGCGCAAAGACTTCCAGGACTGGAGAGGGCGCTGATCGGTGCCCGACGCGCCGATCTGGCCGATGTGGTGCGCCCCGATCTGATCGAGGGCCTGGCGCCGATCGGCGACGTGCGCGCCGAGGCGGCCTATCGCGTCGCGGCGGCACCCGTGCTTGTGCGCCGCGCGCTCGATGCCTGCATGGAGCCGTGAGATGAACGAGGCCATACCCGCCCGCCCGGTCGACGCTGCGCAGGGCCGGATCATGCTGTCGCTGAGGCTCGACGGGCGAGTGCGCGAGGCGATGGTGCGACCGCAATCCCGGCTGAGCGCGGCCTTGCGCGATGCCTTCGGCTGCGAAGGGGTTAAGGTCGGCTGCGACGCCGGCGATTGCGGCGCCTGCACGGTACTGGTCGACAGCGCCCCGGTCTGCGCCTGCCTGATGCCGGCCGCCCGCGCCGCGGGTCGCACCGTCGAGACGGTCGAGAGCCTGGCGGCGCAAGGCGGCGCGCCCGGCCGGCTGCAACGCGCCTTCCTGCGCCACGGCGCGGCGCAATGCGGCATCTGCACACCGGGGATGCTGGTGGCAGCCGAGGCGCTCTTGCGCCACACACCCAGGCCCCGGGAAGCCGAGGTCGAGGAGGCGATCTCGGGCGTGCTCTGCCGCTGCACGGGCTATGCGAAGATCGTGCGCGCGGTGATGGACGCGGCCGCCGACGACGCAGCACCGCCCGACGGTTCAGTTGGTGCACGGATCGAGCGGCTCGACGGATTGCCCAAGGTGCTGGGCCGCGACCGGTTCGGCGCCGATGGCTGGCCGGCCGGCACGCTCGCGGTGCGCCTGGTGCGCAGCCCGCATCACCACGCGCGTTTCGCCTTCGGCGATCTGGCGGGCTGGCACGCGGCAAATCCGGAAGTGACAGCGGTGCTGACTGCCGCCGACATACCGGGGCGCAACCTGCACGGGGTGATCCCGCCGCTCGCCGATCAGCCGGTCTTCGCCGAGACCGTCGCGCGGTTTCGCGGCGAGCCGGTCGCCGCCGTCATCGGCCCGCGCGACGCGCTCGAGGTTCTGGATCTGTCGAGATTTCCCGTCGAATGGCATGAACTGCCCGGCGTGCTGGATATCGACGCCGCGCTCGCGCCAGCTGCACCGCAGCTTCACGCCGGGCGCGCCGGCAACGTGCTGGTGCGCGGATATGTCCGTCGCGGTGCGCCCGAGTCGGCGCTGGCCGGTGCCACGACCGTGGTCGAGGGCCGGTTTTCGACCGGCTTCATCGAACACGCCTATATCGAACCCGAGGCCGGCTTCGCCCGCCGGGTCGGCGACCGGATCGAGGTCTGGGCCTGCACCCAGGCACCGCATATGGACCGCGACGATCTGGCGGCGATCATGGGGCTGCCGACCGAAGCCGTGCGCATCCTGCCCTCCTCCGTCGGTGGCGGTTTCGGCTCGAAGCTCGATCTGTCGCTGCAGCCCTATGTGGCTCTCGCCACCTGGGTAACGGGGGAACCTTGCGGCATGGTGTTCACGCGCGCCGAGTCGATGATGGCGACGACGAAGCGCCACCCGTCGCGGATCACCGCACGCGTCGGGGCGGATGCCGGCGGGCGGCTGGTGGGCATGACCTTCGAGGGGATGTTCAACACCGGCGCCTATGCCTCCTGGGGCCCGACAGTGGCGAACCGCGTGCCGGTACATGCCTCGGGCCCGTATCTCGTGCCCGCCTACGAGGCGCGCTCGGTCGCCGTGCACAGCCATTGCGCACCCGCCGGCGCCTTCCGCGGCTTCGGCGTGCCGCAGGCGGCGGTGGCGCAGGAGAACCTCTTCGACGAACTCGCTGACGCGCTGGGGATCGACCGGCTGGAATTCCGCATCCGCAACGCCCTGCGGGCGGGCGAACCCACGGTCACGGGCCAGGTCTTCGAACAGGGCGTGGGCATTCGCGCCTGCCTGGAAGCCTTGCGGCCGCATTGGCAGGAACGGCGCGCAGCCGTGGCCCGCTACAACGCCGCCGAGGCCGCGCGAGGCGGCCCGCTGCGCCGCGGGGTCGGCGTCGCCGGCATGTGGTACGGCTGCGGCAACACCTCGCTGCCCAACCCCTCGACGATCCGGGTCGGGCTGCGCGCCGACGGGATGCTCGTTCTGCACCAGGGCGCGGTCGATATCGGCCAGGGGTCGAACACGGTCATCACCCAGATCTGCGCCGAGGCGCTGGGGTTGCCGGTCTCGAGCTTCACGTTGATTGGCGCCGATACCGACCTGACACCCGATGCCGGCAAGACCTCGGCCTCGCGCCAGACCTTCGTTACCGGCGCGGCCGCCCTGCGCGCGGGTGCCGCGTTGCGCGCGCAGATCCTGCGGCGGCTGAACGCGGGCGAGGACGCGGTTCTGCATCTGGAAGGCCGCGTGATTCGCGCGGGCGCGGCGTCCTTCGAACTGCGTAGCCTCGCCGGTCAGACGAACGATCTGGGCTATGTTCTCATGGCGGAGGAAACCTTCGACCCGCCGACCACGCCGCTTGACGGGAACGGCCAGGGCGCGCCCTATGCCGCCTATGGCTGGGGGGCGCATCTGGCCGAGATCGAGGTGGATTGCGAACTGGGCACGATCCGCGTGCGCGACCTCGTCTGCGCTCACGACGTCGGTCGCGCCATCAACCCGACGCTGCTGGAGGGGCAGATCGAGGTCGGCTCGGCACAGGGGCTGGGGCTGGGGCTGATGGAGGAGTTCATCCCCGGCCGGACCGAGAACCTGCACGACTACCTGATCCCGACCGTGGGCGACGTCCCGCGCGTGACCTCGATCCTGATCGAGGAGCCCGACACGCACGGTCCCTTCGGCGCCAAGGGTATCGGCGAGCAGGTGCTGATCCCGACCGCACCGGCAATCCTGAACGCGCTGCGCGACGCCACCGGCGCGGTGGTGCGCGACCTGCCGGCGACGCCTGACAAGGTGCTTGGCGCGCTGCGCGCACTGACGAACACAAGGGCGACATGAGCGACACTCCGACCCCTCCGCCCGTCGCCGACCGGCCCCGGCGCGATCAACCGGCCAAGATCCGCTGTGACGCCTGCCCTGTGCTCTGTTACATCGCCGAGGGTCGTGCCGGGGCCTGCGACCGCTATGCCAATATCGAGGGCGTGCTGACCCGGGTCGATCCGCTGGTGATCCTCGACCGCACGGTGGAAAGCGGCGGCGAGGTGGTGAGCTTCCTCGACGACGGCCGCGACTGGGACGGCGAGATCGTGAACACTCCCGCCCGCTTCGTCACCGCCGTCGGCGCCGGTACCACCTATCCCGACTACAAGCCCGCGCCCTTCATCGTCTCCAGCCGGATGAACGGCGTGGACATGGTCACCGTGGTGACCGAGGGCATCTTCTCCTATTGCGGAGTCAAGCTGAAGATCGACACCGACCGCCATCTCGGCCCCGAAACGGCACCTGTCCGCTATCAGGGCGAGATGGTCGGCCACGTGACGACCGGCGAATACGGCAGCCAGATGATGAGCTTGGGCGGCGTGCATCACCTGACCGGCGGGTCCAAGAAGGAGGGGCGCGCGACCTGCGAGGCGCTCCTGCACCTGTGCAACCGGCAAGCGGTGGAACTGGCCGTCGACGGCGGCGTTTCGATCGTGGTCGAGGCGGGAATGGCCCCGGTCATCGACGGCACGCGCGAGGAACGGATGCGGGTCGGATGCGGCTCGGCCGCGATCGGGATGTTCGCGCAGCAGTGGTTCCGGCATCTCGACGAAGTGGTGGTGGTCGACGACCACATCACCGGCGTTCTGTCCGAACACCAGGCCGGGAAGCTCCTGGACGTGCCGCCGACCGGCATCCGCATCAGGGGCCACAAAAGCACGCCTGGGCGCTATTTCCGCGTGGCCGAACCGGGCCAGGGCTGGGGCGGGACCAACATCACCGATCCGCTGTCGATCATCGACCGCTTCGACCCCAGGGTGGCGCGGCCCGGGCTGCGGATGCTGATGGTCTCCACCACCGGTGACCATGCCGCCTATTTCGTGCTCGACGATGATCTGCGCCCTCAGCCCGCCGAGATGCCCGATCCGGTCGCCGCCTCCGTTGCGCGGGTGCAGGAGAATTGCGAACCCGCGCTCTGCTCGGTCGTCTTCATCGGCGGGGCGGGCGGGTCGCTGCGCGCGGGCGTGACCGAGAACCCGGTGAAGCTCACCCGCTCGGTGCGCGAGACGCTGACCCATGTCACCTCGGGCGGGGCCGAGGTCTATATCTGGCCCGGTGGCGGCATCACCTACATGGTCGACGTTCTGGTGATGCCCGAAAATTCCTTCGGCTACGTGCCGACCCCGGCGCTGGTCGCGCCGATCGAGTTCACCATGCGCCTTTCGGATTACGAGGTGCTCGGCGGGCACATGGGCTCGGTCCGCCGGCTCGAAGAGATCGCGGGCGCGGACCGTCAGCTCTCCCGCAGCACCGAACCCGGACGCTGGCCCGTGCTGCCCCATCGCTTCGGTTGGGGGCGCTGAGCATGGGAGCGCGGCATCGGCTCCTGTTTGACGGCCGGCTGCACCTGCAGCACGGCCCGATCGACCTGATCGTCGCGGCCGAAGGCGAGGACGCGGCCGTGCTCGCCGCCAGACGCCGTGCGGCCGCGCGATTCGACGGGCTGCTGGAGGAACTGGTCGCCGAACTCCCTGCCCTGCGCGCGCCCGTCCGCCCGGCTGCCGACTGCCCGCTCGCCAGCCCTGTCGCCCGCCGCATGGCCGAAGCCGCGCGCGCGCATCTGCCGGTCTTCGTCACACCCATGGCCGCTGTCGCCGGCGCCGTGGCCGAGGCAGTGCTGGCCGCAGTGGTGGCAACCGGAGACCTCCGCCGCGCCTACGCGAACAACGGCGGCGACATCGCGCTCCACCTCGCTGCGGGCGCCGCGCCCTGGCGGCTGGGCGTCGTCATCGATCCGACTGCCCCGGCCTCGCCAGGCTTTGTCGAGATCGGCCCGCGCGACGCCTGGCGAGGCGTCGCGACGAGCGGCGCGAAGGGCCGCAGCCACTCGCTGGGCATCGCCGACAGCGTCACGGTCCTCGCCGCGGACGCGCCTGCGGCGGATGTGGCGGCGACGCTTCTGGCCAATGCCGTCGATCTGCCGGGCGATCCCGCGATCACCCGCCTTCCCGCCTGCGAGCTCTGGCCCGACAGCGACCTTGGCGCGCGGCCGGTGACCGCCCATGTCGCCCGGCTCGACCCCGCCCGCATCGCCCGCGCGCTCGACCGGGGCGAGGCGGCGGCGTGGGAAATGCTGTTGCAGCGCCGGATCGGTGGGGCCATGCTGGCTCTGCAGGGGGTGGTGCGGCTCGTTGGCGATTTCTCCCTGAAGACGACCGCAGACAGGGTTCCGGTTCATGCCTGACGTGATCATCCGCAAGCAAGCGCTCTTCTCGGAGGAGATCTTTCACGAGGGCGGGCCGCCGGCTGCCGGACCGCTTCGGCGTCTGGCCATGATCTCGGTCATCGCCAACCCCTTCGCCGGCCGCTACGAACACGAGATCGCGGGTTTCATGGAAGCGCTGAAACCCCTCGGCAAGGCGATGGCGCGGCGCATGCTCGCGGCGCTCGGCGGCGATCCGGCGGTGGTCGAGGGCTACGGCAAGGGCGCCATTGTCGGCACCGAGGGCGAGCAGGAGCACGGCGCGCTCTGGCACGTGCCGGGTGGCTGGGCGATGCGCGAGGTGCTCGGCGACACCCGCGCCATCGTGCCTTCGACAAAGAAGGTCGGCGGGCCGGGCACGCGGCTCGACGTGCCGGTGACGCATGTCAACGCGTCCTACGTGCGCAGCCATTTCGACGCGATGGAAGTGGGGCTCAACGACGCGCCGCGCGCCGGCGAACTGGCGCTGGTGCTGGTCATGACCACCGGCCCGCGCATCCATGCCCGCGTCGGCGGCCTTGGCGCGGAGGAAATCGTCGGCGAGGATGGATTGCGCTAGCACGGCGGGAAGCGCCGCGACGACAGGGGCGGGACCCGCCGGGAAATTCAACAAGGAGGGCTGAGATGACTTGGAAGACAGTGGTGACCCTTGCGGCGGGACTGGGCCTTGCGCTCCCCGCATTGGCGCAGGAGCGTAGCTTCGGGCTTGGCCTGATCACACCGCCGGTGCATGTCTGGAACCAGGAGGTCGCGGCGCTGAACGAGACGCTACAGGAGCGCTCCGGCGGGCGGTTCTCGATCACCGCCTATCCGTCGGGGCAGCTCGGGAACGAGGCGACGATGCTGCAGCAGCTGCAGACCGGCGCGCTCGACATGGCTTGGCTGACCACCGCCGAGATCACCTTCCGCGTGCCCGACATGGCCGCGCTGCACGCGCCGTTCCTGGTGGACAACATCGCCGACGCCGCCCGCGTCTTCCGTTCCGACGAGGCGCGCGAGATCCTCGATCTGCTGCCGCGCGCGACCGGCACGGTCGGGCTCTGCTACGCGATGATCGGCATGCGCCAGCTGGTCATGCGTAACCCGATCGACTCGGCCGCCGATCTTGCCGGGCTGCGCTTCCGCATCACCCCCGCGCCGCCGATCAGCCGCTTCTTCGAGATGTTCGGCGCGGCGCCGGCGCCGATGCCGTTGCCGGCGATCTACGACGCGCTGGCCAACGCGCAGATCGACGGGCTCGACATGGACTACGAGTCGATCATCAACTTCCGCTACTACGAGCACGCCCCCTATCTCCTTGAGACCAACCACCACATGTTCGGCATGGTGGCGCTGGTCTCGGCGCGCGTCTGGGCCGCACTGTCGGAAGAGGATCGCGCGTTGATCGCCGACGCGATGCAACTCCATTGCGACCGCACCATCGATCGGTTCGTCGAGGAAGAGGACGACAAGCTCGCCCGCCTGCGCGAGGCGCCGGGCATCCGCATCACTGAGGATGTCGGGCCCGAATTCTTCGGTGACATCGTCGAGCGCTGGGATGCCGAATGGGGCGAGCAGACGCCCTATGTGGCGCGCCTGCGCGAACTCGTCGCCTCTTTCTGAACCCAAGGGGCGGGGCGATGGCCCCGCCCGTCGCCCCGGTTGATCGCATGCGCCTCGCCCGTCTGCTGCAAGGCCTGTCGGATGCGCTGGTCCGCGTCGAGCGGGTGGTGCTGATGCTGCTGGTGCTCGGCATCGCCGGTTTCGTGCTGACCAACGTAACCTTCCGCGCCTTCCGCGTGACGCTGGCCTGGGCCGACGAGATGGCGATCCTGTGCATGACGCTTGCCGCCTTCGTCGGCGCCTCGCTGATGCTGCGGGCGCGGTCGGACCCGGCGGTCCTGCTGCTGCACGAGGTCGCCGGGCCTTGGCTTCTGCGGGTGCTGCGCGGCATCGTCTCGGCGCTGGCGGCGGGTTTCGGGATGCTCCTCTTCTGGATGTGCTGGCGGTGGTTCGACCTGCCGGCGCTCGTTGCCGTCGGCTTCGACGTGGGCGAATTCGAGATGGCGACCTTCAACTTCATCTATTCCGAGGTGACGCCGGTGATGCGGCTGCCGACGCACTGGTTCTTCCTGATCATGCCATGGTTCGCGCTGACGATCAGCGTTCATGCGCTCACCAACCTCGCCGAGGATCTGGGCCTGATCACGCGGCGCGCCCCGGACCGCGGGGTCGCGGGCGGCGAGGGCTGAGACGATGACGGCGGCGGCCTTTCTCATCCTGCTTCTGATCGGGCTGCCGATCGGGCTGGTGCTGTGCCTCGCCGCACTGGTCTTCATCTGGCAGACGGGCAACCTGCTGCTGATCGACAGCTTCCCGCTGAAACTCTTCACGTCGCTCGACAATTTCGGGCTGCTGGCGATCCCGCTCTTCATCCTGATCGGCGAGCTGATGAACGGCGCGGGCATCACCACGCGACTGGTGCGGCTGGCGGCGAGCTTCGTCGGCGCCTTCAGGGGGGGGCTGGCCTACATCAACCTCGTGGCGAACATGATGGTCGCCTCGATCCTCGGCTCGGCCACCGCGCAGATCGCGATGATGAGCCAGGTCATGGTGCCCGAGATGCAGCGCGCGGGCTACGAGCGCGCCTTCGCCGCCGGGCTCACCGCCTATGGCGGACTTCTCGGGCCGATCATCCCGCCCTCGATCGTCTTCGTCGTCTACGCGGTGCTCGCGCAGGTGGCGGTCAGGGACATGCTGATCGCGGGCATCCTGCCGGGGCTGATGCTGACCGGGCTCTTCATCCTGACCGTGGCGGCTCTGGGCTGGCGGCACGCCTATCCGCCGGGCGAGCGGCTCGACTGGCCCGCGCGGCTGGCGGCGGCGCGCGCGGCGGCGCCGATGCTGGCGATCCCGCTCGTCATCATCGGCACCATCCTCGGCGGCTACGGCTCGCCGACCGAGGCGGCGGCGATCGGCGCGGTGGTCGCGGCGGCGATCGGCTTCTTCCACACCCGCAGCCTGCGCCTGCGCGACATGCCGGAAATCCTGATGCGCACCGGGCTCAACACCGCGCTCGTCCTCTTCCTCGTCGCCGCCGCCGGGGTCTTTTCCTGGGTCCTGATCTTCGGCCAGGTGCCGCAGACGGCGGCCGCCTGGATCCAGTCGGTGGCGACGACGCCCGTGGCCTTCATGCTGCTCGTGCTGGTGGCGCTCCTGATCGTCGGCACAGTGATCGACGGCATCCCGGGACTGATCATGGTGGTGCCGATCCTCCTGCCGATCGCGACCGAGGTCTACGGCATCCACCCGCTGCATTTCGGCGTCGTCGTCTCGATCAACCTGATCCTCGGGCTCCTGTCGCCTCCGGTCGGCATCGGGCTATACGTCGCCGCCTCGGTCAGCCGCGTCGGCGCGCTCGAGGTCTTCCGCACCACCCTGCCCTTCTTCGCCGTCGCCTGCATCGCGCTGGTGATCCTGGCGCTCGTTCCCTGGCTCAGCCTGGCGCTGATCTGAGGCCGGCGCCGTCAACGTCCATCAACCTGCAACGGAGGAGATCATGGCCGTCGAGACGAAGGACACGCCCGCCACGGGCCGGCTGTTGATCCGCAATATCGGACTCCTGCTGACCGGCGATCTGGACCGCCCCGTCGCCGAAGCCGACTGCCTGCTGATCGAGGACGGTGCGATCGCGGGCTTCGCGGCCGAGGCCGCGGATGCCGAGATCGACGCCCAGGGCTGCGCCGTCGCGCCCGGCCTGATCGACAGCCACTGCCACCCGGTCTTCGGCGACTGGACGCCGCGGCAGAACCAGATCGGCTGGATCGAGATGAACGTGAACGGCGGCGTCAGCAGCTTTCTCTCGGCCGGCGAGGTGCATCTGCCCGGCCGACCCAAGGATGCCGAGGGGGTGAAGGCGCTGGCGATCGTGGCGCAGCGCTGCTTCGCCAACTTCCGTGCCGCCGGTGCCAAGGTGATCGCCGGCGCGCCGGTACCCGAACTGGACTTCGAGCGCGACTTCTACGACGGGCTGAAGGCGGCCGGCATCCGCCACATCGGCGAGATCGGGCTCGGCACGGTGGCAAAGGGATCCGACGCCGCCCGCGTCACCGGCTGGTGCCGCGAACTGGGGATCGAGACGATCATGCATACCGGCGGCCCGTCGATCGCGGGCTCGCACCATGTCACCGCCGACGACGTGCTCGAGGCGCAGCCCGATGTCGTCAGCCACATCAACGGCGGACCGACCTCGATCCCGCATGACGATATCCGGCTCCTGTGCCGCGAGGCGAAGGGCGCACTGGAGGTCGTGCATAACGGCAACGAGAAGTCGGCGCTGGTGGCGCTGGAGGGCGCGCTGGCGGAGGGGCGGCTCGCCGACCTGCTGATCGGCACCGACGCGCCGGCGGGCTCGGGCGTGCAGCCGAACGGGATGCTGCGCATGGTGACGCTGCTGGCCAGCCTCGGCGGGCTGCCGGCCGCGCAGGCCTGGTGCTGCGGCAGCGGCAATGTCGCGCGCCGGCGCGGCCTGCGGCAGGGGATCGTCGCGCCGGGACGGCCGGCGGATCTGGTCTTCATGGACCGCCCCGGCGGGTCCGAAGGCAAGGACGTGTGCGAGGCGATGGCGATGGGCAACATCCCCGGCATCGGCGCGGTGATGATCGACGGCAGGATGCGCACGGGGCGGTCGCGCTCGACCCCGCCCGCGGCGCGCTTGCCGGTGCAGTGAGGGAGGCAAGAATGCAGGCGAAGATCCGCAAGATTGCGGTGTTTCTGGACGAGACCCATCGCGAGATGGGGCAGGACATCGCGCCACCGACCCGCCGCGCCGCGGCGGTGGCGGTGATCGAGAACCCGTTCGCGGGCCGTTTCGAGGCCGATCTGGAACCGCTCATGGCGATCGGCGCCGAGATGGGCGACCTGCTCGGCCGGCGTTGCGTCGAGGCTTTGGGGATCGCGCCGGCGCAGGCGGAAAGCTACGGCAAGGCGGCGATGGTGGGCGAGGCGGGCGAGCTCGAGCACGCCGCCGCCATCCTGCACCCGCGGCTGGGCGCGCCCCTGCGCGCCGCGGTCGAGAAGGGGGCGGCGCTGGTGCCCTCGTCGAAGAAGATGGGCGGGCCGGGCCAACCGCTGGACATCCCGCTGGGCCACAAGGACGCGGCCTATGTGCGCAGCCATTTCGACGGGATGGAGGTGCGGCTCAACGATGCGCCGCGCGCGAACGAGATCATGGTCGCCGTCGCCGTGACCGACAGCGGCCGACCGCTGCCCCGGGTCGGCGGCCTGACGGTCGATCAGGTCGAGGGCAAGGATGGTCTGCGCTGACCGGCACAAGGGAACACGAGGCGAGGCGGCGGGTCCAAGCTTGGACCTTTTCGCAAGTTATTGTTATACAAAGAAATAATACCCCCCGTTAACCACAACGAAAGCTTTGGTCCGGGCCTCGAAAATCCGCTGCCGGCTGCTGCCTCAAATCGGACGACGGCGTCGCTCTTCCGGCACGAGGGTGGGCTCAGACTTCGAGCGACAGCCGCCCCGCCGCCTCGGCCAGGACCTCGAGCGCGGTCGCAAGGTCCGCGCGTCCCGTGTCCTCGGACGGGTTGTGGCTGATGCCGCCGATCGACGGCGCGAAGAGCATCGCCGTCGGCAGGACCATCGCCACGTTCGAGGCATCGTGCAGCGCGCCCGAGGGCATGCTGCGCCAGCGTCCCGGCGCGACCGCCTCGGCCGCCGCCTCGAGCGCATGGCGCAACCGCGCATCCATCTGCACCGGTTCGACCGAGAAGCCGGAGCTCGCCTCCAGCGCCAGCCCGCGCGCCTCGGCCACCCGCCCGGCGAGCGCCCGCGCCTCGGCGGCCATGGCATCGAGCCGCGCCACCTCGGCATCGCGGACCTGCACCGTGAAGGTCACCGCGCCGGGCACGATCGAGTTGGCGTTCGGTTCGACCACCGCGCGGCCCAGGGTCCAGACCGTCCGCTCGCCCGCCATCGGCGCGAAGGCCGCGTTCAGGGCGACGGTGTAGGCGGCGAAGGCCTGCAACGCGTCGCGGCGCAGCGGCATCGGCGTCGTGCCGGCATGGTTGGCCTCGCCCACGAGGCGGAAGCTCCATTGCCGCACGCCGACGATCGCCTCGACCACGCCGAGCGCCTGGCCGGCCCTGTCGAGGACCGGGCCCTGTTCGATATGCGGCTCGATGAAGGCCACGAAGCGCGCCGGCGGCACCGTCCCCACGGGTCCGATCTCGGCCGCGCGGCGCCGGGCCTCGGCGAAGCGCACCGGGTCGCGCGTGGCATCCTCGTCGCGGCAGGCATCGGCCTCGGCGAGGCTCATCTGGCCGGTCCAGACCGAACTGCCGGTCAGCCGGCCGAAGCGCCCTTCCTCGTCCTGGAACGAGACCACGGCGACGGGCGGCCCGCCGCTTTCCAGCGCGGCGCGGGCCAGTTCCAGCCCGCAGGCGACGCCCCAGGCGCCGTCGAGCCAGCCACCCAGCGGCTGCGTGTCGCTGTGCGACCCGACGAGCAGGCAGCGGCCGTCGCCCGGCGGCAGGCCGAAGAGGTTGCCGCAGGGATCGACCGTGACCTCGAGCCCGGCCTCCCGCATCCGCCCGGCGAGCCAGCGCCGGGCGGCGATGTCGGCATCCGAGAAGGCGCGGCGCGCAACGCCGGTCCCCTGCCCACCGATGGTGCGCAGGTGGTCCAGATCGGAAAGCATGCGGGCGGGATCGACGGGAATGCGGGACATGGGACCTCGCGAGTGCGGGATGGTGGGCCGGGCTCGCGCCATCCGGCCCCAGAACGCGGCCGAGTGCAACACCCCTGCCCCGAGGCGGTTGCCGTTCTTGCACCGGCGCAAGAAAGTTTCCGCGCGGATTGCTTGACTTTCAGGGTCCGATGGCCCATCTGCCGAGTGTCGCTGCGCTGCCGCGTGAGCATGCTGGTCCGGATCGGGCCATCAGCGCGCCAAAGAATTCAGTTCCCCATCACGCAGGGTTCCTGACGCGACGACCGGAGCGGCGGGCGATGCCCGTTTGCGCCGGGGTCGTGCAAACCCTCCCCGGCCGCACCCCGTGCGGTCACGAACCGGCCGCGCCGACGCCCCTGGCTCGCGCGGTCAGCAAAGGATAAGACTTGTTCGATTTCGACATGCTCGGCCTCGCGCCGTCCCTCAATGCCGCGCTCCAGCGCGCGGGCTTTTCCGAACCCACCCCGATCCAGAACCAGGCGATCCCGCTGGCGATGGCGGGGCACGACATCCTGGGCCTCGCCCAGACCGGCACCGGCAAGACGCTGGCCTTCGGCCTGCCGCTGGTCGATCACCTGCTCGCCCAGCCCGGCCGCCCCGCGCCGAAGACCGCCAAGGCGCTGATCCTCGCGCCGACGCGCGAGCTGACCAACCAGATCGCCGAAAGCCTGCGCCCGCTGACCGCCGGCACGAAGCTCTCGATCGTCACCGTCGTCGGCGGCCAGTCGATCAACCGGCAGATCGCGGCGCTTTCGCGCGGCACCGACATCCTCGTCGCCACGCCCGGCCGGCTCATCGACCTGATGGAGCGCCGCGCCGTCGACCTCGGCGCCGTGCGCCACCTGGTGCTGGACGAGGCCGACCAGATGCTCGATCTCGGCTTCATCCACGCGCTGCGCAAGATCGCGCCGCGGCTGGGCACGCCGCGGCAGACCATGCTCTTCTCGGCCACCATGCCGGCGCAGATCGAGGAGTTGAGCCGTGCCTATCTGAAGGATCCGCGCCGCGTGCAGGTCGCGCCGCCGGGCAAGGCCGCCGACAAGGTCGCGCAGTCGGTCCACTTCCTCGACAAGGGCGCGAAGCCGGGCAAGCTGCGCGAGATCCTGTCGCGCGACCCGGCGGCGCTGACGCTGGTCTTCGCGCGCACCAAGCACGGCGCCGAGAAGCTGATGAAGGGGCTCGTGGCCGACGGCTTCAACGCCGCCTCGATCCACGGCAACAAGAGCCAGGGCCAGCGCGACCGGGCGATCAAGGCGTTTCGCGAGGGCACGGTGACGACGCTGGTCGCGACCGATGTCGCCGCGCGCGGCATCGACATCCCCGGCGTCGCCCATGTCATCAATTACGACCTGCCCGAGGTGCCGGACAACTACGTCCACCGCATCGGCCGCACCGCCCGCGCCGGGCGGGAAGGCGAGGCGATCGCCTTCTGCACGCCCGAGGAGGCGGGGCTGCTGGCGCAGATCCAGAAGCTGATGAAGACCGAGGTCCCGGTGGCGAGCGGCCGAAGCCCGCTCGCCGATGGCGCGGCCCCGCGGCAGGATCCGGCGCGTCGCCCCGCGGCCAAGGCGGCGCCGGCCCGGCACCGCCGACC
>SLPP01000350.1 GCA_007131945.1 Paracoccaceae bacterium
CAGCACGGGCAGCGCCCGTCCCGCCCCCCCACGGGGCGGGCGCTTCTCGCCCACCCCGCGCGGGCCGGGCGCTGCCCGTGCTTACCGAAGGGATCAAGCGGAAGCCGTATGAGACCCGCGCGCCGGGGCGACCCGGCGCCGCGCAGCCCCGCCCGGTGCCGCCGCCGTCAGCCGGCGGGGTGGAAGAAGTCGTGGATCGTGCGCGCCGTCGCCTCGGAGATGCCGGGCACGGCCATCAGGTCGGTGACGCCCGCCCGCGTCACCGCCTTGGCCGAGCCGAAATGGGCGAGCAGCGCACGCTTGCGCGCCGCGCCGATGCCGGGCACCTCGTCGAGCGGCGTCGCGGCCGTGGCCTTCGCCCGCTTCGCCCGGTGCGCGCCGATGGCGAAGCGATGCGCCTCGTCGCGCAGGCGCTGGACGAAGTAGAGGACCGGGTCGTTCATCCGCAGCGCCATCGGGCGCCGGCCGGGACGGTGGAACTCCTCCTTGCCGGCGTCGCGGTCGATGCCCTTGGCGACGCCGACCACGGGGACGTCATCGACGCCGAGATCGGCAAGGATGCCGGCGACGGCCGAGACCTGCCCCGCCCCGCCGTCGATCAGCAGCAGGTCGGGCCAGGCCTCGCCCTCGCGATCCGGGTCTTCCTTCAGCAGACGCTCGAAGCGCCGGGTCAGCACCTCGCGCATCATGGCGAAGTCGTCGCCGGGGGTCAGGTCGGTGCCGCGGATGTTGAACTTGCGGTACTGGCTCTTCACCAGCCCCTCGGGCCCGGCGACGATCATCGCGCCGACGGCACTGGTGCCCTGGATATGGCTGTTGTCGTAGACCTCGATCCGCCGCGGCGGCGCGTCGAGCTCCAGCGCCTCGGCGAGCCCCGCGAGCAGCTTCGACTGCGCCGCCCCCTCGGCCAGCCGCCGGGCGAGGCTTTCGCGGGCGTTGCGGGCGGCGTTCTCGACCAGCTCCGCCTTTTCGCCGCGCAGCGGCACGCGCAGCTCGACATTGCGCCCGGCGCGGGCGGAGAGGAGCTCGTGGATCAGGTCGCGGTTCTCGACCGGATGCGAGAGCAGGATCAGCTTCGGCGGCGGCTTGTCGTCGTAGAACTGCGCCAGGAACGCCTCGAGGATCTCAGGCTCCTCGGCGCCCGAGCCGGTGCGGGGATAGAAGTCGCGGTTGCCCCAGCTCTGGTTGGCGCGGATGAAGAAGACCTGCACGCAGGCCTGGCCGCGCTCCAGATGCACGGCGATCACGTCGGCCTCGGCGACGCCGCGCGGGTTGATGCCCTGGCTCTGCTGCACCGCGGTCAGCGCCCGGATCCGGTCGCGCAAAGCCGCCGCGCGCTCGAATTCCATCGCCTCGGAGGCTTCCTGCATCTGCGCGGCGAGTTCGGCTTGGATGCGGGTCGACTTGCCTTCCAGGAAGCGCTCGGCATCGGCGACCAGTGCGGCGTATTCCTCGGCCGAGACATGGCCGACGCAAGGCGCCGAGCAGCGCTTGATCTGGTAGAGCAGGCACGGCCGGGTGCGGTTCTGGAACACCGTGTCGGCGCAGTTGCGCAGAAGGAACACCTTCTGCAGCTGGTTCAGCGTCCGGTTGACCGCCGCGGCCGAGGCGAAGGGGCCGAAATAGGCGCCCTTCGTGCTGCGCCTGCCGCGATGCTTGCGGATCTGCGGAAAGGGATGGTCCTTGGCGATCAGGATGTTGGGGAAGCTCTTGTCGTCGCGCAGAAGCACGTTGTAGACCGGCTTGAGCTGCTTGATCAGGTTCTGCTCGAGCAGCAGCGCCTCGGTCTCGGTGCGCGTCGTGAGGAACATCATCGACGCGGTCTCGGCGATCATCCGCGCGATCCGCGCCGAATGGCCCGAGGGGCGGGCGTAGCTCGCCACGCGCGCGCGCAGGTTGCGCGCCTTGCCGACATAGAGCACCCGCGCCTGCGCATCGAGCATCCGGTAGACGCCGGGCGAGGCGTCGAGGGTGCGCAGGCAGGACTGGATCACCGCATGGCCGGTGGCGGGCGAATCGGACATCACACCTTTAGGTTGATTCTCTGGGTCGGCTGCACTCCTGACGTGAAAACGTCAAGACCTGATCTTTCCACGGTTTCTGTGGACAACCTTGTGGGCGAGTTGCGGGCTATCACGAAAATCCCTTGATTCAAGGCGTCTTCGTGACATTGCCTAAATTTTAGGCAGAATTTCAAGTCTTTGTTTTCGCTTGGAATATTTTTCTCCACCGATCAAGATCCTGAAAAGCCAACGGTTTCGTTACAGCTTCGTTACCACGCATGCCGCCGGTGGACAAAGGCGCAACAAGGCTGCATCTACCGGTTATTCCACGCCAATGACGTCGGGCGTCTGCCAGCCGAGGTGCTGGCCGCCATCGACGCAGATCAGCTGCCCGGTGACCGCCTTGGCGTCCAGCAGATAGCCTAGCGCGGCGGTGATGTCGGCGGCATCGGCGCCGCGTCCCAGCACCGTCGCGGCGCGCTGGCGGGCGAAATGCTCCGCGCTCTGCCGGCCGCCGCGCAGGGTCGGTCCGGGGCCGATGGCGTTGACGCGGATGTCCGGCGCCAGCGCCTGCGCGGTGGTCCGCGTCATCGCCCAGAGGCCCATCTTGGCGATCGTGTAGGTCATGAATTCGGGGGTGGGCTTCAGCACCCGCTGGTCGATCATGTTGACGATCAGCGCCTGCGCGACCGGCTCGCCCGCCGCGTCGGCCGCCGCCCCCGGCGCCTGCGCGGCGAAGGCCTGGCTCAGCACGAAGGGCGCGCGCAGGTTCGAGCCGAGATGCCGGTTCCAGCTTTCCAGCGTCGCCGTCCGGATCGTGTCGTGCTCGAAGATCGAGGCGTTGTTGACCAGCACCGTCAGCGGCCCGCCCAGCGCCCCGGCCGCCGCCGGGACCAGCCGGGCCATGTCGCCCTCGTCCAGGAGGTCGGCCCGCAGCACCGCCGCCTTCACGCCCAGCGCGCGGGCTTGCCCGGCGGTTTCCTCGGCGCCCTCGCGGCTCGCGGCGAAGTGCAGCGCCACGTCCATCCCGCGCCCGGCGAGATGCAGCGCCATCGCCCGGCCCAGCCGCCTGCCCGCCCCGGTGATCAGTGCCCGCCCCGTCATCGCATCCCCCTCAGCTGAACAGGCTGATCACATAGCCGACATAGACCAGAAGCAAGACCGCCCCCCAGATCCGCCCGATCGGCCGCCGGGTGAGGATGAAGAGGCCGAGCGCCGCCGAGGCCCCGAGCATCACCCACAGGTCGAGGCGCAGCATCTCCGGCGGCACCGGGATCGTGCCGACCAGCCCGGCGACGCCGATGATGCCCAGAAGGTTGAAGATGTTCGAACCGATCACGTTGCCCAGCGCCACGCCGGCCTCGCGCCGGAAGGCGGCGGCCGCGGTCGTCGCCAGTTCCGGCAGCGAGGTGCCGACCGCGACCAGCGTCAGCCCGATCACCGCCTCGCTGACGCCGAGCACCGTGGCGATGTTCACCGCGCCGGTGACCAGGAACTGCGCCCCGAGCGGCAGCCCGAGGACGCCGACGGCCAACAGCCCGGCGATCCTGAGCCCCGGCATGCCATCCTCGGCCGCTTCCAGCACCTCGGCCTCGGTGCGGTCGTTGCGGTGGTTGCGCGCGCGCACGAAGCAGTCGCCGAGCATCCAGCCCAGCCCGGCGAGCAGGATCAGCGCCTGCCACCAGCCGAAGGCGCCGGTGAAGGCGAGGGCGACGAAGAGCAGGCTCGCCGCGATCATGATCGCCCAGTCGCGCGCCAGGTCGCGGGCGACCGGGATCGCCGCGATCAGCGCCGGCAGGCCCAGCACCAGAAGGATGTTGGCGGTGTTCGAGCCGACCACGTTGCCCAGCGCCAGCGCCGGAGACCCGACGAGCACCGCCTTGACCGAGACCACCAGTTCCGGCGCCGAGGTCCCCATCGAGACCACGGTCAGCCCGACGATCAGCGCCGGCACGCCCAGCCGCAGGCTGAGATTCACCGCCCCCTTGACCAGCGCGTCGCCGGCGACGACCAGCAGGGCCAGGCCGCCGGCGACCAGCAGGAGGTCGACGAGCATCAGCGATACTCGCAGTCGGCCCGGTCGCAGGGCGCGGGATTCTCGGCGATCTGGATGCGCTTGCAGACCGGGCAGCGCAGCCGGTCGATCGCCTTGCGCTGCCGCTCGGACCGGCCGCGCAGCAGCTTCTGCACCGCGCCCATGACGATCATGAAGACCAGGAACAGCGAGACGATCTTCAGCAGCATGTCACTTCCCGCGGCATCTTACATCCCGTAGCGCGCCCGCAGCGCGCGTTCCTCGGCCAGCATCAGCGCATCCTCGGCCAGGGCGAGGCCGAAGCGCGACAGGAAGGGGCGGCGCATCTCGTAGGCGACGATGCGCACCTTCTCGCCATAGGCGGCCTTCAGATGCGGCACCGGATGGCCCAGCGCGTCGGCAAGGCCGAGCCGCATCGCCTCCTCGCCGAGCCAGAACTGGCCGGTGAAGAGATCGGCCTCGGCGTCGAGCTTCGCGCCGCGGCGGGCGCGGACATGGTCGATGAAGGCCAGGTGCATCTGGTCGAGGATCCGCTGCAGCCGCGCGACATCCTCGGGATTCTCGGGGCGGAACGGGTCGAGCTGGCTCTTGTGCTGCCCGGCGGTGTAGACGCGGCGTTCGAGCCCCAGTTTCGCGATCGCCTCGGGCGCGCCGAAGCCGCCCGCGATCACCCCGATCGAGCCGAGGACCGAGACCCGGTCGGCGACGATCTCGTCGGCCGCCGCGGCGATCCAGTAGCCGCCCGAGGCGGCGACATCCTCGACGAAGGCATGCACCTTCACCGCGCGCTCCTCGGCCAGCCGGCGGATGCGCGCGGCGATCAGCGCGCTCTGCGCCGGCGAGCCGCCGGGCGAGTTGATCACCAGCGCCACCGCCTGCGGCCGGCCCTGGCGAAAGGCGCGCTCGATCAGCGGCGCCAGCGTCGTGTCGGAAAGCCGCCCGCGGCCGCCGGCGGCGATCACGCCGTGCAGGCGCACCAGGTTGACGCGCGGGGCGCGGCGCAGCAGGCGGTCGGTGAGGGAAAGGGCGCGGGTCATCGCGCCCCATGTAGGATGCCCGCCCGGCGCCAGCAAGGCCGGGCTTTCCTTTTGCCCCGCGCTGGCGTTCACTGGCCGCCATGCTCGACCGGCTGGAGATGTTCATCGCGCTGGCCAACGAGCGGCATTTCGGCCGCGCGGCCGAGGCGCATGGCGTGACGCAGCCGACGCTCTCGGCGGCGATCCGCGCGCTCGAGGGCGAGCTTGGCGTGCAGCTCGTCCTGCGCGGCGCGCGCTTCCAGGGGCTGACGCCCGAGGGCGAGCGGGTGCTCGACTGGGCGCGGCGCATCGTCGCCGACAGCCGGCAGATGAAGGACGAGATGCGCGCGCGGCGCAAGGGGCTGACCGGCCGGCTGCGGCTGGGGGTGATCCCGACGGCGCTGCCGATGGTGGCCGAGCTGGTCACCCCCTTCCTGCAGCGCCATCCGAACCTGAGCCTGCAGATCCTCTCGCGCACCTCGATCGAGCTCCTCGAGGAGATGCAGAGTCTGCAGCTCGATGCCGGGGTGAGCTATCTCGACAACGAGCCGCTCGGCCGGGTGACGACCGTGGCCCTCTACCGCGAGAGCTACCGGCTGCTCCTGCGCCACGACCATCCGCTGGCCGGCGCCGGAAGGGTGCAATGGGGCGACCTCGCCGGGCTGCGGCTCTGCCTGCTGGTGGGCTCGATGCAGAACCGCCGGATCATCGACCGGCAGCTGGCCGAGGCCGGCATCTCGGTGCAGGCCTCGGTCGAGTCGAACTCGCTGCTCGCGCTGGTCGCGCAGGTGCTCGGCGGCGACTGGGCGACGGTGGTGACCGAACAGGCGGCGCGGATGTTCGGCAACCGGCCCGACCTCGTCGCCCTGCCGATCGACCCCGCGCCCGAGATCCCCGCCCGCCCCGGCCCGCAGGTCGGCCTGATCGCCCCCTGGCGCGAGACCCATACCCCGGTGATCGCCGCGCTGATCGAGGCCGCCGAGCGCCTCGCCGGCCGCCGCGTCACCCCGCCGCCGCGCTGACGCGCGCCGCTCGGCGCTCAGGCCCGCGCCGCGTCCATCCGGCGGCGCATCTCGGCGATCGCCGGGCCGAGGCCCATGAAGACCGCCTCGGCGACCAGGAAATGGCCGATATTGACCTCGCGCACCGCGTCCATCGCGGCGAAGGGGGCAACGGTGTCGAAGGTCAGTCCGTGGCCGGCATGGACCTCGAGCCCGGCGGCATGCGCCGCCTCGATCGCGCGGCGCAGCGCGGCCAGTTCGGCCTCGGCCGCCTCCGCCCGGCCCTCGGCGACGAGATCGCAGTAATGGCCGGTATGGAACTCGACCACCGACGCGCCGACGCGCAGGGCCGCCTCGACCTGCCGCGCGTCATGGCCGATGAACAGCGAGACGCGGCAGCCGGCGTCGCGCAGGGGCGCGATGAAGCCGGTCAGGCGGTTCGCGTCCGCGGCGACCTCGAGCCCGCCCTCGGTGGTGCGCTCCTCGCGCTTCTCGGGCACGATGCAGACGGCATGCGGCTTGTGACGCAGCGCGATCGCCTGCATCTCTGCGGTCGCCGCCATCTCGAAGTTCAGCGGCAGCGCGATCGCCTGCATCAGCCGGGCGATGTCGTCATCGACGATATGCCGGCGATCCTCGCGCAGATGGGCGGTGATGCCGTCCGCCCCCGCTGCCTCGGCCAGAAGCGCGGCGCGCACCGGGTCCGGATAGGCCGATCCGCGGGCGTTGCGCAGCGTGGCGACGTGGTCGATGTTGACGCCCAGCCGGATCGGCGGTCGCATGGGTTGGCTGCTCATGTCTTCTCTCCGGTCTCGCGTTCGCGTTGCAGGGCGCGGGCCGCCTCGAACCGCTCCTTCAGCTTCTGGTAGCGCCGGCGCTGATAGGCGTTCACCAACGGCAGGCAGAGGTAGTACATCGCCACCGAACTGGGAATGCCCAGGATCGTGCCACCCAGCATGAACGGGAAGAAGACCCGCCAGAGAAAGAGCTGCAGCCGCCCCCAATAGACCTTCTCGCCCAGCACCAGCCCCCAGAGATTGGCGGTCAGTTCCGAGGTGGCGCTGCCGGTCGCGGCCATTACCTCGACGAATTTCATGCTGCCGGGATTGCCCAGCAGCCAGTTGCCCAGCTCCAGCGCCGAGACGGCGATGATCGGGAAGGTGATCGGATTGCCGAAGAAGGTGCCGAGCAGCGCGGCGACGATGTTGCCGCGGAACGCCCAGGCAAGCAGCGCGGCGAGCAGGAAATGCAGCCCCCAGAGCGGCAGGAAGGACACGAAGGACCCGCAGGCGATGCCGACGCAGATCCGGTGCGGCGTGTCGGGCAGCCGGCGCAGCCGGTGCAGGACGTAGGAGGTCGCCCGCGTCCAGCCCCCGCGCGGATAGAAGAACTCGATCAGCCGGCGCGAGAAGCTCTGTCGTGTCCGGCGCTTGAAGACCACCGCGTGCTTCGTCCCTCGCTCACGGCTGCCGCGTCGGATCGCGGAAACGGGCAACCTGGGCCACGTCGCTTTCCGCATCCAGAACCGTCAGGATACGGTGCAGATGCTCGGCGTCGCGCACGTCGACCTCGACCACCAGGCGGAAGAAATCGGGCTTGCGATCGACGAACCGCAAATCCGAGATATTGGCCTTCTGCTCGCCGATCAAGGTGCAGATGCGCCCGAGCACCCCGGTCGCGTGGGCGATGGTGATGTCGAGCGCGACGGTGTAGACCGGTGGGTGCCGGCCCTCGTGCCAGCGCAGGTCGATCCAGCGCTCGGGCTGTTCCTCCAGCGTCGCCAGCACGTCGCAGTCGATGGCATGCGCCACGACCCCCTTGCCGCGATAGGTGATGCCGACGATCCGCTCGCCCGGCACCGGCTGGCAGCAGGTGGCGCGGCGGAAGCGCTGGCCGGGCTCCAGCCCGACGACCGGGCGGGCGATGTCGACTTCCTCGGGCGGGCGCGTGGCAAGCTCGGGATAGAGCTTCTCGACCACGCCGCGGGCGCTGATCTCGGCGCTGCCGATCTTCGACAGGAGATCGGCGCGACCCTTCAGCCCCAGCGTCTTGGCGGCGGTATCGAGCGCCTTGTCGGTGACCCTGCGGCCGACATTCTCGAAGGCGACGCGGGCCAGTTCGTGGCCCAGCGCGATGAAGCGCTCGCGGTCCTCCTCGCGCAGCGAGCGGCGGATCGCGGCCTTGGCGCGCCCGGTATGGACCAGTTCGATCCAGCTCGCCTGCGGCCGCTGCCCCTCGGCGGTGATGATCTCGACCGACTGGCCGTTCCTGAGCCGCGTCCACAGCGGCACGCGCAGCCCGTCGACCTTGGCCGAGACGGTGGCATTGCCGATCCGCGTGTGGATCGCATAGGCGAAATCGAGCGGCGTCGCGCCGCGCGGCAGCTGCACCACGTCGCCCTTGGGCGTGAAGCAGAAGACCTGGTCGGCATACATCTCGAGCTTGACATGTTCGAGGAACTCGTCGTGGTCCTCGGCCGAGTCCAGCCGCTCGGTCAGCGTCGCGATCCACTTCGCCGGATCGACGGCGAAGGGGTTCGCCGTGCGCGCGCCGTCGCGATAGGCCCAGTGCGCCGCCACCCCGGCCTCGGCCACCTCGTGCATCTCGCGGGTGCGGATCTGCACCTCTACCCGCTTGCCGTCGCGGCCCGAGACGGTGGTGTGGATCGAGCGGTAGCCGTTCTGCTTCGGCTGGCTGATATAGTCCTTGAACCGCCCCGGCACCGCCCGCCAGCG
>SLPP01000120.1 GCA_007131945.1 Paracoccaceae bacterium
CTCAGCGACGGCGAATGGCTGACGCTCACGCAGATCTGCCAGGCGACCGCCGGCTGACCCCGCCGCAAAGCGCCCGGCACGCGTTTCGCTGCGGTCAGGAAAGCTGTGTGCGGATGGCGGTTTCTTTGTTTTTCTTCGGAAGGTTCCCGTCATGAAGGGGTTCAGCCGCCCCGATCTTTCAGACAGAAACGCCGATGGCGGCGATGCCCCCTGCCGCGGAGCGGTTTCGTTCAATCGCCCACCGGGTCGAGGTGTCGCGCCGCTGGGAGCAGATGGATCCGCACCCATCATCCGTGCGATCGAGGATCGACCCGTTCCGACGCGTCCATGAACCGGCCCTTGCGATCCGAACCGCGCCGGGCGGACGCGCTGGTCGACGAGAGCTTGACGCGGCGCGCGTCGTGAACCTGGCCAGGCTGGATTTTTGGGCCCCCGGCTTGAACCGGCGTGCTTCGTGGCTGCCCGCAAGCGGATGGCAGTTTGCGGCCATTCCGCCCGGTCGAGGCTGTCGTCGAGGCTCTCCGGGCGGTTGCGGACCGCGGCACGCCGGTTGCGGCGGAGCGGACGAACCGTGGGATCGGCTGAGTGCTTCCCGGTATCGTGTCCCGGTCGCTGGTGCGAAGCGAGAACAGGCGCCATGAATGACCGCGACGACCAGCAAGGTTGACTGCGCAGATACCGTTGGCTACGTTTTCGCTGTCCGCGTCGGGCAGGAATGCCCGATGGGCGACCAAGGGTCCGGACCGGGAGGGTCCGGAATCAGATGTGGTCCGAGGTGCACCGTGGAACCGGTGCGGCGCCGGACATACTGGGGGGAATCATGACCAAAGAAACACCCGTTGAAGCGGGCCGCTCGGCCAGCACGAAGACATCCGCAGGCGCGAGCCGCCGGGGCTTCCTCACGGCGGGAGCCGCGACGATGGTGGGCGGTGCCGTGCTCGCCACACCCACGGTGCTTCGCGCCCAGACGCAGACCTGGAACATCCAGAGCGGATGGCCTTCGGGCGACATATTTCACGAATTCGCGCAGGATTACGTGAACATGGTCACCAGCATGTCGGGCGGCCGGCTGACGATGAACCTTCTGCCGGCCGGTTCGGTGGTCGGCGCGCTCGAATTGCAGGACGCGATCGTTGGCGGCGCCCTCGAAGGCGCCCATGGCGTGACCGCCTACTGGTATGGCAAGAACAAGGCCGCTTCGCTCTTCGGCACGCCGCCGGCCTTTGGCTGGAACGCCAACCAGTTCCTTGGCTGGATGAAGTATGGCGGCGGCCAGGAACTCTACGACGAGCTTGTCCAGGACATCCTGGGCCTGAACCTGGTGGGCTTCCTCACCGGGCCGATGCCGACCCAGGCGCTCGGCTGGTTCCGTCAGCCGATCACCTCGCCGGACGAGTTCCGTGGCCTGCGCTACCGCACGGTCGGCCTCGCCGCCGACCTGATGGAAGAGCTTGGCGCGGCGGTCACGATCCTCGGCGGGCCCGACATCGTGCCGGCGCTCGACCGCGGCGTGATCGACGCGGCGGAGTTCAACAACCCGTCGTCGGACCGCCACCTTGGCTTCCAGGACGTCTCCAAGCACTGGATGCTGCAGAGCTATCACCAGGATGCCGAAGCGTTCGAGCTGAGCTTCAACCGCGCGCGCTACGACGCGCTGGACGACGACCTGAAGGCGATCGTCAAGCACGCCGCAGAAGCCGCCTCGGCCGACATGTCGTGGAAGGCGATGCATCGCTACCCGCCGGCGCAGAAGTCGCTGGTCGAGGATCACGGCGTCAACCTCTACATCACCCCGGACGAGATCCTTGAGGCGCAACTCGATGCCTGGGATCGGGTGATCGAGCGCAACAGCGCCGAAAACGAGTTCTTTGCCCGGGTGATCGAGAGCCAGCGCGCCTGGGTCCGCGACGTGGTCGGCTTCGACCTGATCAACGAAGCGCCGAAACGCAAGGCCTACGAGCACTTCTTCGGCGAACCGCCGTTCCCGGTGACTGCGCTCTGAGACCAGACCGGCGCGCGGGCGGGTCGCCGACCCTCCCGCGCTTTCGGGCGGCCGGGGTGCTTCCTCTGCCGCCTTTCTTCGTGGAGATAAAGATCGCATGCAATCGATCCTGCTTGGCGTCGACCGGCTGAGCGCTTTCGTCGGCAAGCTCTTTGCCTGGGCCATCTTGCTGATGGTCGTGCTGATCACCTACGAAGTGTTCATGCGATACGTGCTGCGCGCGCCGACCGCCTGGGCCTACGACATGGGCTACATGCTCTATGGCGCGATCTTCATCATGGCCGGCGCCTATGCTCTCTCGACGGCGGCGCATGTGCGCGGCGACGTGATCTACCGGCTCTGGCGGCCACGTGCGCAGGCGACGATCGACCTGCTTCTCTACCTCGTGTTCTTCTTTCCCGCCATCATCGCGATGGTCTACGCCGGCTACCATTTCGCCGAGTTTTCCTGGCGCATCGGCGAGCGCTCCTCCTCCGGACCCGGTGGACCTCCGGTCTATCACTTCAAGACGCTCATTCCGCTCGCCGCGGCGTTCCTCTTCATCCAAGGCCTGGCCGAGGTCGTTCGCTGTATCCTGTGCCTACGCGACGGCAGGTGGCCGCCGCGGCTCAGCGACGTTCAGGAGGTCGACGTCGAGGCGGCAAAACGCATGCTCGAGGATGCCGAACTGGACACGACACTCTCGAGCGGGGGCACGCCAAGATGATGCTGGGCCTGACCAATCCCGAGGTCGGCATCCTGATGCTCGGGATGCTGATCTTCCTGATCCTGCTCGGCTTTCCGATCGCGTTCACGCTGATCGCGATGGCCGTGGGCTTCGGCTACTACGCGATCGGACCGGCCATTTTCAACCTGCTCGTGCAGCGGACCTATGGCGTGATGTCGAACCAGGTGCTGATCGCGGTGCCGCTCTTCCTGTTCATGGGCTACATGGTCGAGCGCGCGAACATCCTCGACAAGCTCTTCGGCGCGCTGCAGCTGGCGACACGGAACGTGCCCGGCTCGCTCGCCGTTGCCTCGCTCATCACCTGCGCGCTCTTTGCCACCGCGACCGGGATCGTGGGTGCGGTGGTGACGCTGATGGGGCTGCTGGCGCTGCCCGCGATGCTCAAGGCCGGCTACGACCAGAAGCTTGCCTCGGGGGTGATCTGTGCCGGCGGCTGCCTCGGAATCCTGATCCCGCCCTCGATCATGCTGATCCTTTACGGCGCCACCTCCGGCGTCTCGGTGGTGCGTCTCTATGCCGCCGCGCTGATCCCCGGGCTCATGCTGGCCGGGCTCTACGTTCTGCTGATCATGGTTCGTGCCTGGCTCAACCCGTCGCTGGCGCCGAAGCCGGTCTATACCGGCAAGCCCGTCACGCTGGGGCGGGTCACCTGGGACCTGACCACCTCGTTCTTTCCGCTCGCCTTTCTCATCCTCGCGGTTCTCGGCGCGATCCTCTTCGGGATCGCCACCCCGCACGAGGCGGCGGCCATGGGCGCGCTCGGCGCGATCATCCTGGCGGTCGGCTATCGCGCCCTGACCTACGGAAGGATGAAGGAATCGGTCTTCCTCACCGCCAAGTCGACCGCCATGGTCTGCTGGCTGTTCGTCGGCTCCTGGGCCTTTTCCTCGGTCTTTTCGCTGCTTGGCGGGCATTCGGTGATCGCCGGCTGGATCGACGCGCTCAACCTAACGCCGCTGCAGTTCCTGATCCTCGCCCAGATCGTGATCTTCCTGCTCGGCTGGCCGCTGGAATGGACCGAGATCATCGTGATCTTCGTGCCGATCTTCCTGCCTCTCCTGCCTGCCTTCGGCATCGATCCGCTCTTCTTCGGCGTGCTGATCGCGCTGAACATCCAGACCTCGTTCCTGACACCGCCGATGGCGATGTCGGCCTTCTATCTGAAGGGCGTGGCGCCGCAACTGGATCTGATGACGATCTTCCGCGGGATCCTGCCCTTCCTCGCGATGGTCTTCGTCGCGATGGCGCTATTCTACCTGTTCCCCGCGATCGGGCTGTGGCTGCCCACGCAGCTGTACGGATGATCGCCGCCGCCGCAACGGCCCGGGAGGCACCGGCATGACCGGGAGGCCGAGGCTTCTGGTCACCCGTCGGCTCTCGCCCGAAGTCGAGGCGCGGGCGGGGCGCGACTACGACGCGGTCTTCAATCCCGCCGATCGGGTGTTGACCCGGGAGGAACTGGTCGCCGCCTGCCAGGACGTGGACGCGGTGCTGCCCTGCCATTCGGAACGCTTCGACGCCGATGTGATCGCCGCCCTGCCCGACCGGCTGCGCCTGATTGCCAACCATTCGGTCGGGGTGGACCATGTCGACCTCGTCGCCGCCCGTGCGCGCGGGATCGTGGTGACCAACACGCCCGACGTGCTGTCGGACGCAACCGCCGAGATCGCCATCCTGTGCATGCTCGGCGCCGCCCGGCGCGGCGCCGAGGGTGACCGGCTGGTGCGCGAGGGTCGCTGGACCACGTGGTCGCCCTCGTTCATGGTCGGCACCCAGGTCACCGGCAAGCGTTTCGGGATCCTCGGCATGGGGCGCGTGGGCCGGGTCGCGGCGGCCCGGGCGCGCGGGTTCGGGATGGAGATCCACTACCACAACCGCCGGCCGCTGCCCCAGGACGCGGCGCAGGGCGCGATCTGGCACGACACGCCGGAATCGCTGATCGCGGCAAGCGACGTGCTGTCGCTGCACTGCCCCGCGACGCCCGAGACCGTGGGGATCATCAACGCCGCGCGCATCGCGCTGATGCCGCGTGGCGCAATCCTCGTCAACACCGCGCGCGGCGCGCTCGTCGATGAGGACGCGCTTGTCGCCGCTCTGCAGGACGGACATCTGTTCGCCGCCGGGCTCGACGTGTTCCGCACCGAACCCGGCGGCAATCCCGCCCTCGCCGCGCTCGACAACGTCTTTCTCCTGCCGCATGTCGGCTCGGCGACATTCGAGACACGGATCGCCATGGGCTACCGCGCGCTCGACAATATCGACGCGCTTTTCGCGGGTCGGGAGCCGGCCGACCGGGTGGCGTGAACGATCGGGGGAGCGTCCGGCGGTCCATGAAACAAGCATTGCTGCCAGAGGCCGGTTCGCTCGCGATGGTCGGCGCCGAGGTGCTGCGGAAGCGGATTGCGGCGGGGGAACTGACCGCCCGGGAGGTTGCCGAAACGCTGCTGGAGCGCATCTCCCGGATCGAACCTGAGGTGCGGGCCTGGGCTTGGCTCGATCCCGAGCATATTCGTGCCCAAGCCGATTGCCTCGATGCCTGGCAGCGCGCGGGCCGGGCTCTCGGCCCGCTGCACGGCGTGCCGGTCGGCTTGAAGGACATCATCGACACCCGCGGCATTCCTACCGAATACGGCTGCCCCGTGACCCGTGGCCACGTTCCCGCCGCCGATGCGACCATCGTCGAGCGGCTCTACACCGCCGGCGCGGTCCTGATGGGCAAGACCGTGACAACCGAACTCGCCTTTCTGCACCCCGGCCCGACCCGCAACCCGTGCAATCCGGAGCACACGCCGGGCGGATCGTCCTCGGGGTCGGCAGCAGCGGTTGCGGCGGGCATGGTGCCGCTCGCGATCGGCACGCAGACCGGTGGCTCGGTGACGCGCCCGGCGGCCTATTGCGGGATCGTCGGGTTCAAGCCCAGCTTCGGGCATGTCCCTCGCCGCGGCGTCCTGACGCAGTCGCCGTCACTCGACACGGTTGGCGCCTTTGCCCGCAACGTGCGCGATGCGGCCCTCCTGATCGATGTGATCGGTGGTCCGGACCCGGCGGATCCGTCGACGCAGGGTGTAAGTTTTACCCGTCTGAGCGGCGCGCTGGACGCGACCGCCCATGCGCCGATGCGCCTTGCACTGGTCCGGCTTCCCGGGGTGGCGGAAGAACATTTTGACGAGTTGAGGGCATGGCTTCACAAGCTGCCCGCCATGGAGTTCGAAATCCGCGAACACGACCTGCCGGCGGAGTTCTCGCGGATCGCGGCCTGGCGCGAATGCATCAATTTCGTGGAAATGGCGCATCACTATGCATCGTTGGCGGCTCGGGACGATGCCGCGCTGTCGCAGGTGACACGCGCTGCGATAGACGAAGGCCGAGATATTCGGGCAACGGCCTATCTCGAAGCACGCGACGCCATGGCGGCAACCCGGTCGGCGCTTGCAAGTGCCTTTGCCAACTGCGACGCGATATTGTCGACCGCCACGGCCGGTCGCGCGCCGTACGGGCTGTCCGGGACGGGAACCGCAATCTGCAACGGATTGTGGACCTTTACCGGCGCCCCGGCGGTGAACGTTCCGATACAAGGCTCGAAGATTGACGGGTTACCGATCGCGGTCCAGGTGACCGCATGTCTTGGCCGCGACGCATCGGCCCTGGGCGTCGCCGAGCGGCTTTGCCGGTTTTTCGATCAACTGTCACTTTCCTAGCGCGCGTGCGGGTTCTCGCCGTCGGTTTTCCGGGACAGCATCGGCTTCTCGCCGAGGTCGCGACCGGCGCGCCCGCGCGAACGGCTGGCTGAGCACAGGACGCCACGAGACAGCCGTGCGGAATCTGGTCGCCACGCTGCCTTTGCATTCGTCAGGTGGGGGCGCCGTTCCGACCCTTTTCCAGCGCCTGCATCTGGCGCATCAGCCCGACGGCCTCTTCGACGTCGAGCTGGCAGGCGATGCCGGCGCCGCGCTCCTCCTCGAAGCGACCGACAGCGGCGATCCTGCGCAGCACGGCCGGGGCCACATGTTCCTCGACCAGCCAGAGAGCGAGGTTGCGGTGCGAGGCGAGGTCGAGACCGAGGAACTTGCGCTCGGGTTCCAGCCCCTCGCCGCGGGCCGAGGTGATGACGGTCGAGCCCGTCGCACCGGCCGCGCGTGCCGCCTTGAGCACCTCTTCGAGATGTGCGTCGGGCAAAAAGGCGATGATCAGTTTGAATCTCACGGGCCTTCCTCCTTTACCTGCATGTCCCTTGCCGGGTTCCGCCCACGCTGGGCCTCGAGGGTCGCGACCGCCAGCACCACCAGCGCCGCGCCCACCATCGCCAGCACGATCAGCCCGAAGCCGTCGGCCAGCGCCGTGCGCCCCGGCAGGGTGTCCGCCAGCGCCACCCCATAGGCGGCGATGACCGGAACGGTGACGACCGAGGTGGCGATCGCCCCGCTGTCGAGCGCCAGCGGCACGATGCCCCGCGGCGCAACGACGGCCAGCGCCGCCATCAGCGTCACCATCGGCGCCAGCACCAGCCCGGTGGGCAGCCCGAGGATCAGCCGCATCACCCCGACCCCCAGCCCCAGCCCGATGCCCACGGCCACCGCAACGCGCAGCACCATCGGCCGCACCGTGCCGCCGGAGAGATCGCGCACCCGGTCCGCCGTTGCCGCCAGCGTCGGCTCGATCAACGCCGCCGCCGCCCCCAGCGCTACGGCAAAGCCCACAACGGCCGCAAAGGATATCGTATCGCCCCGCGCCACCGCCCGCTCGCTCAGCGCCACGGCGAGGTCCGAGCCGAGCGGCAGAAGCGTTCCCTCCAGCCCGATGCGGAAGAGCGTCAGCCCGGCGGCGAGGTGCAGCGCGCCGATCAGCACGCGCCGGGCCATCGCCCGTTCGGCGCGCAGGAAGCGCACCCAGAAGAATCCGAGGATCAGCGCGATGGGTGCGAGGTCCAGCGCCGTCCGTGCCAGTTCGTGCCACAGCGCCGCCAGCATCTCAGGCCACCAGCAGGAAGGCGGCGGCGAGGAACAGCAGCATCGGCGCGAGACTTGCCAGCACCACCATGCCGAAGCCGTCGACCAGCGCGTTGCGACTGCGCAGCACGCCCGCCAGCCCGATACCGAGCGCCAGCATCAGCGGGATGTTGATGGCCGAGGTCGCCGCCGTACCCATGTCCAGCGCCACCGCCACGAAGGGCGCGTCCGAGACCAGCGCCACGACCGACACGAGGCCATATCCCGGCAACACCAGCGCGATCAGCGGCCAGCCCTTCAGAATGCGCCACACCCCCAGCACGAGCGCCAGTCCCAGCCCGACGGCCACACCGTAACGGATCTGCGCCGCGATGGCGCCCAGCTGCGCTTCCGTTGCAGGAAACCCCGGATCGCCCACCATCGCCTCGGCGGCTGCCCGCGCCACCGCAGCCAGCGCGGGCTCGGCTGCCGTGCTGCCGAAGCCCAGCGCGAAGGCGAAGCCCATCAGCCACAGAGGATGACCCCGCCGCGCCATGGCGTCGGCCAGCGCCTCGCCCAGCGGGAACAGGCTCATCTCCAGCCCGCGCACGAACAGCGTCAGCCCGATCAGCACCGCGACGAGTCCGGCGAGCAGCGCGCCCGGATTCTCCGGCACCTCGCCCAGCACGGCGAACTGGAAGACACCGAGGATCGCGAGGATCGGCGCCATGTCGCGCAGGGTCGCGACAAGCGCGGTCGCCAGTATGCGCAGCTGTTCCATGCCCCGGTCCGATTTCCCTGTCCGCCCGCGGGTTTCCAATGCCCGACCTGCCTGCCATACTGTCCCGAGAAGGGCAAATCACCAGAGCACCGACCGCCATGCTGACCTCGATTCTCGTCGCCTCCGACCTCTCCCGCCGCTCGACACCGGCCGTCGCGCGTGCGGTGCAACTGGCAGGATGGAGCGGAGCGCGGCTGACCGTGCTGCATGTGGTCGAGGAGGATCGGCCGTCCGCGATGGAG
>SLPP01000105.1 GCA_007131945.1 Paracoccaceae bacterium
CCATGCCACCCATGGTCTGGGCGGATGCCGGTGCGACGAGCGCCGCCGCGCACAGCAATGCTGCAAGCGTCGATTTCATCGATTTGGTCATCACTCAGGTCTCCTCTCCATTAGGCGCGCGGACAACGTCGCGTCGCCACGCGCGCGTTCATCAGGCTTTGCCTGATCCGTTCAGGGCCCCGTCAGGGCCCAAGTCACTGCGAATGCCAGCCGCGGATGTCGTAGGGGCCGGTCATGCCTGGCCGGATGAACGGCTCGTGCCAGTTCCCCACATCCTCGAGGAACCGCAGGCTGGCTGGATAGGGTGGCTCGATTCCGCTCAGCGCCCGCTCGAACCAGCCCGGCGTTCGCTCGATGGTGGTGACCCGTGGTGCCCAATCGGGGCGCACCGACGGCTCGAGCCCGATCACGCGAACCGGTTCATCGGCCGGCTGATCGGCCGGCGCGGCGGTTGCGAGGCCGGCCGCCGAAACCGTCGCCAGCACGGCCAGACATCTCTGGAACCCTCGCATCGCCCCCCCTTCTGCCGGAATCGACTGTTCGTTTCTCGTCACCGCATATACCTGCCGAAAGGTTCTCGGTCACGAATTTATCTTTGTTTATCAGATTGCTAGACATAAGAAGGCCTGACATATTGGCAGGTGTCAGGTGCCGGTCGAAATGGATTCCAGTGTTTTCTTGACGGTGGGCCTGACACTTTGTCAGTTCCTGCACCTTCAGCCTGTCATGTGACCGATCGCCGCACTTGGCTGCGTGTAGGTATGGACAGGCGCAAGGTGCCGCGACCGGAACGACGCGCTGCAACGGAAGGAGGACAGCGGAAGAAGAAAATGCCGCGCCGAGAGAGGGAAAGATGGGCGGGAAGAATCATGGTGTGTCGCACTTGCGTGGCACACCTGGCCTTGGCTATCTCAAGTTTTTGATTTCATTGTATTTGGTGGAGCCGAGGGGAATCGAACCCCTGACCTCGTCATTGCGAACGACGCGCTCTCCCAACTGAGCTACGACCCCACAGTTTCGACCACGGACGCGCAAGGTGCTCCGATGTCGCCGTCAGGGTGCAAAACGGAGTTTCCACGTCCCGACTGCGAAAGCGAATATCACCCGGGGACAGGTCGTGCAAGATGCTGCGGACGGGATCACTCGCGGCAATGATCGGCGACGATTGGTTCGTGACGGAAGCGCGGAATGGTTCACCGGCGGTCCGACGCGGATGCGGGTTGCGCGGCGGCGCGATCAGCTTTCTCCGGCGACCAGTTCCGCGGCGATGCGACCGACGATCGGGCGAGCCTCGGCCTCGGCCATGCCCGGTGCCAGGCGCGGGTCGTAGTGCAGGCGCAGCAGCAGCAGGTCGAGCGCCGTCAGAAGAGCGAATTCCTGATCGTCGTTGAAGACCGAGGGACGCGCAAGCGGGCTGTCGTTGGCCAGCCCGAGGCCCTGCGCCAGTTCCTCGTGATAGCAGGCCAGCCGAGTCAGATCCGGGTGCTCGGCGCGGATGATCGCGATCGCGTCGGAATAGGCATCGTCATCGCTGCGCGAGAAGGCGAGCACCATGCAGAAAGTCTCGCGCGGCATGTCGACGACCAGCCGCACGGCGGCCGGGTCGATCCCCGGGACGAGTTCCCGCAACCGCGGCGCGATCGCCCGTCGCTCGGCCTCGGAGAGGACGAGGACGTGGAAATTGCCGCCCTCCGGCGTACCGGGCGGGAGCAGGCGCATCGGGTGACGCGTGGCCGAGGACATGCGGTTGACCAGGGCGGCGACCTCGGAATGATCGGCCTGACGCATCGCCGGCGGCACCGAAGGGCCGAATTCGAGCCGGAAGCGCACCGGGTCTTCCCAGCGGCGGAGATTGGTCGCGTTCGTGCGCGAGACGAAGCCGCGTGGACTGCGCAGGTACTCGTCACGCAGCGCGATTTCGACATAGATGTCGGCAAGGCGCCCCGCCGAGAGCGCCATGGCATCGGTCCCGGAATCGGTGCGCATCAGACCCTTCGCGCGGCGCTCGGCCTCGATCCGGCGGTAATAGGCGGCAAGTTCGGCCGAGCTCGCATCCGGCGGCGCCATCGCCGCGGGTCGCGCCGGTGCGGCGGCCGGGCGGTCCGGCGGCGCCATCGCGAGATCGGTGCAGCCGGCGAGCCAGCCGAGGCCTGCGAGCGCCAGCACGGACCCGCGGCGCGGCGTGATGCGCTGAAGCTGCGCCGGGGACGAGCCGTCAGCCGTTCGCACGTGCCCGGGCCGCGGCGAGGGATTCGCGCAACTCGGCCTCCATCTTCTGCAGTTCCTGCTCCGCCGCGGCGCGCTTCTCTCGCCCGGCATCGGCGATCTGCAGGCTGTCCTCGATCGTCGCGATCAGCGCGTCGTTGGCCTGTTTCACCGCCTCGATGTCGAAGACCCCGCGCTCGATTTCCTCGCGCACCTCGCGGTTGGCCTGGCGCAGGTTCTCGGCATTGGCGGTGAGCAATTCGTTGGTCAGATCGCTCGCCGCCCGCACCGCCTGGGCAGCATCGCGCGAGCGCTGAACGGTCAGCGCCTGGGCAAGTTGCGTTTCCCAGAGCGGCACCGTGTTGACCAGGGTCGAGTTGATCTTGGTGACCAGCGACTTGTCGTTTTCCTGCACCAGCCGGATCGAGGGCAAGGACTGCATCGTCACCTGGCGCGTCAGCTTCAGATCGTGCACGCGGCGTTCGAGGTCATCGCGCGCGGCGCGCAGGTCGCGCAGCTCCTGCGCCTTGAGCACCTTGTCGCTCTCCTCGGCCGCCTCGACCTCTGCCTCCTTCGCCGGGATCGTCTCGCCGTCGAGTTCCTTCAGCTTGGCCTCGCCCGCGGCGATGTAGAGCGCCAGCTCATGATAGAAGTCCAGGGTCTTCTCGTAGAGCTGGTCGAGCGACTTGATGTCCTTCAGCAGTGTCGTTTCGTGGCCGAGCAGCGACTCGGTGATCATGTCGATCTGCTTCTGCACGTCCTCGTAACGGGCCATGAAACTGGCGATCGGCGCGGCCTTGCCGGTCAGTCTCTCCCACCAGCTGCGGCTTCGCCGCGCGTCGAGCTCGCTGACCGAGAAGCCGCGGATCGTGCCGACCATCTGGCGCAGCGCGTCGCCCGCCGGCCCGACATCCTTGTTCTTCACGTCGACGAGCATCGCCTGGCTGATCTGCTGCAGTTCCAGCTGCGCGCGCGAGCCGAAGCCGATGATCGACCCGGTCGAGCCCATGTCGATCTCGGACATGCGCTTGCGGATCGCCTCGGCTTGCGTCGCATCGGCGGCCTCGATGGTGATCACCTCGTCGGCGGGTTCCGGCAGATCAAGGCCGGCGGCCTGCTCGATGGCGGCGGTCAGCTCTTGCGCCTGCTGGCGGACGTTCTCAGTCATCGGGTTTTCCTTTCTGTGCGGCGGCGGCCTCGGGCAGGGTCGAGTCGTCGGGGATCACGGGGCGCAGCCCCTCGCGTTCGAGCCGTTCGCGCAGAACCTCGATCTCGATATCCAGCGCCTGGCGGTCGCTGTCCAGCAGCGTTTCGGTCCTGAGTGCGACGTTCTGCTGCAGATCATCGAGCAGGGCGAGGTAGTCGGCGCGCGCGCCCTCGTCACGGTTGCGAGCGTAGAGATCGGCGAACTTCACCGTCGCGTCGCGCGCGCCCAGCAGGTAGACGCCCATGTAGCGGCGCGCGGCGGTCAGGCGGCGGGGATCGTTCTCGACCGCGCGCAGCAGATGGCGGACATGGGTCTGGAACTCGGCCAGCCGATCCTCGACGCGCCGGTCGCGGGCGCGCAGGATCGCGTCGGACATCGCCTTTAGATGGCTCTCGGCCTCCTCGACGGCGCGGGCGACGCGCTCGGTCTGGAAAAGGTCCACCCCCTGCATTCCCTTGTCGCGCAGCGGGTCGGGGCCGAAGGCGGCGAGATGCAGGCCGGCGCCGAGCAGCGAGAAGATCGCGGCGTTGACGACGCTGCCGCCGGCAAGGCCGGCAAGACCCAGGCCCAGCCCCATCGCGACCGCGCCGAAGATCTTGCGCGGGATCGCCGGTCGGCGGGCGACGCGGCGGGCGTCATAGGCGTCGTGCGCAATCACCCCCTCGCGCGTGAGCCAGGCCGAGAGCAACAGCAGCGCGAAGGTGCCGAGATTGGCCAGAAGCCCGCCCGGGTCGCGGAAGAAGGCGCTGAGGGCGAAGAGGAAGGGCAGGACGAAGAGAAGGTTGACCCGCAACCCCACGGGTGCACGCCGCGCGGGCGCGACCGGCCCCTTCTGCCCGCCCTTCGCGCCGGGGCTGTAGGTTCCGCCGAAGCGCCGGGCCACCCTCAGCCCCCCACGGCCCAGACATAGAAGATGAGCGCGATCAGGAGCGCATAGGAGGTCTTCTGCAGCCCGCTCGTCGACACCGATAACGTTCCCGTTGCTGCCGTTCCTGCCGGAACGGCCGTTCTGGCAGCCGAGCGCAATGCGCGGCGCCGTTGCGCCCGTATACCCCGAGCGTCGGGCGCCTGCAAAGCCCGCGCTTAGCGGCGGGGGCCGGTTTCCCGCGGTTTGCGCGCCGGAGATGCGCCGTGATGGCGCTTCGTGCCGCGCGATCGCGGCGCGGTACCGCCTGGCGGCGAACCCGCCGCCTTTCCGCCATGTCTCTTCATGCCCCGGGAACGCGGTTTCCCGGGCGGGTCGTCCGGTGGGGCTGTTTCGCGCGGGCGCGGTGCACGTGCGGGCTTCGGTGCCGTCGACCCGGGCTTCTTCCCGGCCGCGTCGGTGGACTGCCGGATGGGACGTTTCGGCGCGACGGGTTCGGGCGGCAGGTCAAGCCCGAGCTGTTCACGCAGCACGCGCGGGCGCACTTCCTCGACCGCGCCGGGCTTCAGTTCGCCCAGCGAAAACGGCCCGTAACCGGTGCGGATCAACCGGTTGACGATCAGCCCGACCGCCTCCATCGCCCGGCGCACCTCGCGGTTCCTTCCCTCGCGGATCCCCACCGTCAGCCAGGCATTCGCCCCCTGCTGGCGGTCGAGCGTGACCTGCATCGGCTGGAACCGTTCCCCCTCGACCGTGATCCCTCGCCGCAGCGGCTCCAGCCGCGCGTCGTCCGGCCGGCCGTTGACGCGCACGCGATACTGCCGCAGCCAGCCGGTCGCGGGCAGTTCCAGCCGCCGCTTGAGTTCGCCGTCATTGGTCAGAAGCAGGAGCCCCTCGGAATTGATGTCCAGTCGCCCCACCGGCATGACCCGGGGCATGCCGTCCGGCAGGCGGTCGAAGACCGTGGCGCGTCCCTTCTCGTCGCGCGCCGAGGTCACCAGCCCGAGCGGCTTGTGATAGAGCCACAGCCGCGGCGGTTCCGGCGCGGCGAGCGGCCTGCCATCGACCAGCACCCGGTCCCTTGCAGTGACGTTCAGCGCCGGGCTGTCGATCCGGCGGCCGTTCACCTGCACGCGTCCCGCGGTTATCATCGCCTCGGCCTCCCGGCGCGAGGCGACGCCGGCGCGGGCCAGGACCTTGGCGATCCGTTCGCCGGGCGCGGGCTTCTCGGGGCGGGGCGGCTGGGGCATGGGGTACCGTGTCGGGCTTGCGCGCGGCGAGGGCAGCGGGCATCTAGCCCCCATGAACCGCACGCCCGCCCCCATGTCAATCGCGCTGGCCGAGGCCCGCGCCGCCGCCGCGCGGGGCGAGGTTCCGGTGGGCGCGGTCGTGGTCGACCCCACGGGAAGGATCGTCGCGCAGGCCGGCAATCGAACGCGCGAATTGAACGATCCGACAGCGCATGCCGAGATCCTCGCCCTGCGCGCCGCCTGCGCCGCGGCGGGGTCCGAACGGCTGCCCGGCCACGTGGTCCATGTCACGCTGGAGCCCTGCCCGATGTGCGCCGCAGCGATCTCGTTCGCGCGGATCGCCCGGCTCTATTACGGGGCGTCCGATCCGAAATCGGGCGGGGTCGTGCACGGGGCGCGCGTCTTCGCGCATGCGCAATGCCACCATGTGCCCGAGATCTACGACGGGATCGCCGAAACCGAAGCCGCCACGCTGCTGCGCGCCTTCTTCGCCGGGCGGCGGAACGACAACGGCTGAGGGTTTCGCCGCGCGGGGCGGTGAACAAGGCGGGAACACGCACTTGGCGTCGGGGGCCGGCTGCGCTAGAGTCGCGGCACGCAGAAGCGGGGCGATGGCATGAACAGCGGATCGGGGCCCAGCCTGTCGCAACTGGCGATGGCGCGGGCGGGGCAGGGGGCGCATCACGGGGCGCAGGCGCGGTACCTTGACGGGCTGAACCCGCCCCAGCGCGCGGCGGTCGAGACGCTGGAGGGGCCGGTCCTGATGCTCGCCGGCGCCGGCACCGGCAAGACCCGCGCGCTGACCGCCCGCATCGCGCATCTGATCGCCACCGGCGCCGCGCGGCCGAACGAGATACTGGCCGTCACCTTCACCAACAAGGCCGCGCGCGAGATGAAGGCGCGGGTCGGCGCGCTTCTGGGCGAAAGCGTCGAGGGCATGCCCTGGCTCGGCACGTTCCACGCGATCGGCGTGAAGCTTCTGCGCCGGCATGCCGAACTGGTGGGGCTGAAGCCCAATTTCACCATCCTCGACACCGACGACCAGGTCCGCCTGCTCAAGCAGGTCATCGCCGCCTTCAACATCGACGAGAAGCGCTGGCCCGCCCGGCAGATGGCCGCGATCATAGACAACTGGAAGAACCGCGCCTGGCGGCCTGAATCCGTCCCGGCCGAGGAAGCCAGCGCCTACAACAACCGCGGCACCGAGGTCTACGCCGCCTATCAGGAACGCCTGCGCACCCTCAACGCCTGCGACTTCGGCGACCTGCTGCTGCACATCGTCACCATCTTCCAGACCCATCCGGACGTGCTGGCGCAATACCAGCGCTGGCTGCGCTACATCCTCGTCGACGAATATCAGGACACCAACGTCGTCCAGTACATGTGGCTGCGGCTCCTGGCGGGTGGGCACCGGAACATCTGCTGCGTCGGCGATGACGACCAGTCGATATATGGCTGGCGCGGCGCCGAGGTCGGCAACATCCTGCGCTTCGAGCGCGACATTCCCGGCGCGCAGGTGATCCGGCTGGAGCACAACTACCGCTCAACCCCGCATATCCTCGCCGCGGCGTCGAAGGTGATCGCGGCGAACGAGGGGCGGCTGGGCAAGACCCTCTGGACTGATCTGGAGAGGGGCGAGAAGCTGCGCCTGATCGGTCACTGGGACGGCGAGGAGGAGGCGCGCTGGATCGGCGACGAGATCGAGGCGATCGAGCGCGGGATGCGCGGCCTGGAGCCGCTCTCGCGCAACGCCATCGCAATCCTCGTGCGCGCCAGCCACCAGATGCGCGCCTTCGAGGACCGTTTCCTGACCATCGGCCTGCCCTATCGCGTCATCGGCGGGCCGCGCTTCTACGAGCGGCTCGAGATCCGCGACGCGATGGCCTATTTCCGTCTTGCCGTGACACCGACCGACGATCTCGCCTTCGAGCGGATCGTCAACACGCCCAAGCGCGGCCTCGGCGACAAGGGCCAGCAGACGATCCAGAAGGTGGCGCGGGCGGCCGGCGTGCCGCTTCTGCAGGGCGCGGCGATCGCGCTGCGCGACGGGCTGATTTCCGGCCGCGCGGCGGGGGCGCTCAGGGGCTTCATCGAGAACATGGCGCGCTGGCACGACGCAGTGCGGCAGGGGCGCAACCATATCGAACTTGCCGAGCAGATCCTCGACGAATCCGGCTACACGGCGATGTGGCAGAACGAGAAGTCGCCCGAGGCGCAGGGGCGGCTGGAAAATCTCAAGGAACTGGTCAAGGCGCTGGAGGAATTCGAGAACCTGCAGGGCTTCCTCGAACATGTCGCGCTGATCATGGACAACGAGAGCGAGGACACGACCGAGAAGGTCACGATCATGACGCTGCACGCGGCCAAGGGGCTGGAATTCCCCGTCATTTTCCTGCCGGGCTGGGAGGACGGGCTGTTCCCGTCGCAGCGCAGCATGGACGAACAGGGCCGCAAGGGGCTCGAGGAGGAGCGGCGGCTGGCCTATGTCGGCATCACCCGGGCGGAACGGCTGTGCACCATCTCGTTTGCCGCCAACCGCCGGGTCTATGGCCAGTGGCAGAGCCAGCTGCCCTCGCGCTTCATCGACGAGTTGCCGGCCGAGCATGTCGAGGTGCTGACGCCGCCGGGCCTCTATGGCGGCGGCTACGGCGCGGCCGGGATGCGGCCGGCGACGCGCTTCGACAGCAGCGTCGAGGAGCGCGCGGCGCGGGCCGATGTCTACAACTCGCCCGGCTGGAAACGGCTGCAGGCGCGCGCCGCCACCGTCACCGCCCGTCCGCCGAGCCAGCCGGCGGGGGCGGAGGTGGCCTTTCGCCCCGGCGAGCGGGTGATGCATGCGCGCTTCGGCACCGGCACGGTGATCGCGGCGGATGGCGACAAGCTCGCCGTCGCCTTCGACCGCGCCGGCGAGAAGCACATCGTCGCGCGCTTCCTTAGCCCGGCCGAGGGGGTGGACGACGTGCCGTTCTGAGCCTGACGGGTTCGGTGAGGCGCCCTGCAGACGTGGGCGGGCGGGACGGTTGACGAGAGATTGACGGGCCGTCCGCCTGTCGCGCCCCGGATTCGGCCGATGAGGCCGCTTTGGCTTGTTTCGTTGGGAAACGGGTGTCACGGACCGTATTAGAAG
>SLPP01000259.1 GCA_007131945.1 Paracoccaceae bacterium
AGATGCGCGACGGACCACAGCGCCACGCCGAGGATCAGGATCGGATAACCCATGTCAGCCCGCCCCTTGCAGTTCCGCGATCGCCGCGGCGCGCGCCAGCAGGCGCTGCGCCGTTTCGACATGCAGGTTCTCGACGATCTTGCCGTCGACCACCGCAACGCCCTCACCGCGCGCCGTCGCTTCCTGATGGGCCGCGATCTGCCGGCGGGCGAGGTCGACCTCGCCGGCCTCGGGCGCGAAGACCTCGTTGGCGATGTCGATCTGCGCCGGGTGGATCAGCGTCTTGCCGTCGAAGCCCAGATCGCGGCCCTCGACGCATTCGGCGCGCAGCCCGTCCTCGTCCCTGAAGGCGTTGTAGACCCCGTCGACCGCCACGATCCCCTCGGCCCGCGCCGCCAGCAGGCAGGTCTGAAGCGCGCACTGCAGCGCCGCCCGGCCGGGGCCGACGCGGCAGCCGAGGTCCTTGGCAAGATCGTTGGTGCCGAGGACGAACCCCGCCATGCGCGGCGCGGCGGCGATGGCGGCGGCATCGAGCACGCCCTTCGGCGACTCCATCATCGCCCAGATGCGGGTCTCGGCCGTCTCGGGCCGCGCGTCCAGCAGGCGGGCCAGCGCCTCGATATCTGCCGGCCCGTCGACCTTGGGCAGCAGCACCGCCTCCGGCCGCGCTTCGGAGATGACCTCCAGGTCATCCGCCCCCCAGCCGGTCGACAGCGCGTTGATCCGCACCAGTTTCGCGCGGCGGCCATAGTCGGCCTCGGCCAGCGTGCGGGCAAGCAGCGTGCGGGCATTGGCCTTTTCGTCCGGCGCGACGGCATCCTCCAGGTCGAAGATGATCGCATCCGCCGCGAGCCCCCGCGCCTTCTCCAGCGCGCGCTCCTTCGAGCCGGGGATGTAGAGCACCGAGCGGAACGGCCTCGCATCCATGATTCGCCCCCTCGCAACAAAGTTGCGGGCAAACGACCATGATCCGCAATCGAGAGCAAGCGGTTTCCGCGCTGCAGAAAGCCGGGGGCGGGCAGCGCTTTCTGCGGCGCAGAAAGTCAGGCGAGGCGGCCCCAGAGGTCGTAGTCGCCCGCCTCCTCGACCTCCACGGTCACGATGTCGCCGGGAGCGAGACCGGCGAAGCCCTCGTCGATGAAGAGGTTGCCGTCGATCTCCGGCGCGTCGGCCATCGTGCGGCAGGTCGCGCCGTCACCGTCGACCGCGTCGACGATCACCGGCAGGCGCCTGCCGACCTTCGCTTCCAGCTTCGCTGCCGAGATCGCCTGCGCGCGTTCCATGAAACGCTCCCAGCGGTCCTGCTTGACAGCGTCGGGCACATGGTCGGGCAGGGCGTTCGAGCGCGCCCCGGCGACATTCTCGTACTTGAAGCAGCCCACCCGGTCGAGCTGCGCCGCGTCGAGCCAGTCGAGCAGCGTCCGGAACTCGGCCTCGGTCTCGCCGGGATAGCCGACGATGAAGGTCGAGCGGAGCGTGATCTCGGGGCAGATCGCGCGCCAGCGGGCGATCTCGTCGAGCGTCCTCGCCGCCGCCGCCGGGCGGGCCATGCGCTTCAGCACGTCCGGGTGGGCGTGTTGGAACGGGATGTCGAGATAGGGCAGCACCAGCCCATCAGCCATCAGCGGGATCAGGTCGCGCACATGCGGATAGGGGTAGACGTAGTGCAGCCGGACCCAGGCGCCGAGCGAGCCCAGGTCGCGGGCGAGGTCGGTGATGTGGGCGCGGTGCCCCTTCGCCTCGGCATGTTTCAGGTCCACCCCGTAGGCCGAGCTGTCCTGGCTGATGACCAGAAGCTCCCTCACCCCCGCCGCGACCAGCTTCTCGGCCTCGCGCAGCACGGCATGGGCGGGCCGGCTGACCAGTTTACCGCGCATGCCCGGGATGATGCAGAAGCGGCACTTGTGATTGCAGCCTTCCGAGATCTTCAGGTAGCTGTAGTGGCGCGGCGTCAGCTTCACGCCGGTGGGCGGCAGGAGGTCGACGAAGGGATCGGGCGCCGGCGGCACCGCGTCGTGCACCGCGTCGAGCACCGCCGCGTACTGGTGCGGCCCGGTCACCGCCAGCACCTTCGGATGCGCGCCGGTGATGTAGTCGGGCTCGGCACCGAGGCAGCCGGTGACGATGACCCGGCCGTTCTCGGCCAGCGCCTCGCCGATCGCCTCCAGGCTCTCGGCCTTGGCGCTGTCGAGAAAGCCGCAGGTATTGACGATCACCGCGTCGGCGCCGGCATAGTCGGGGCTGATCGCGTAGCCCTCGGCGCGCAGCCGGGTCAGGATCCGTTCGCTGTCCACCAGCGCCTTGGGGCAACCGAGCGAGACCATGCCGATCGTCGGCTGGTCGCGGCCCGCCCGGCGCGGGGCCTCGGCAAGACGGGCACGCGCAAGGTCCGGGCGGCTGCCGGGATTGAGGATCGGCGGGCTCTGGGTCATGGCGCGCATATAGACGCCGGTGCGGCTCGGGGGAAGGGCCGTGAACCGGACGGCAAGGTCTTCGTCGCATCTTGAATGCGGACCGCCGACCGTTACTTTCTGTGTCAACGAAACCGTTGGAGCCGCAATGATCCGCTACGCCCTCCGCTGCGACAGGGATCACAGCTTCGAAAGCTGGTTCGCCTCGGGCACGGCCTATGACGCGCTCAGGGCGCAGGGGCATGTCGCCTGCCCGGTCTGTGGCAGCGCCTCGGTCGAGAAGGCGCTGATGGCCCCCGCCGTCGCCCAACCCGCGACCCCGCCCGTCGCGAAGCCGCCGCGCGTCCCGGCCCCGCCCGACCCGGCGCTCGCCGCGAAGATCGAGGCACTGCGCCGCCATGTCGAGGCGAATTCCGACTATGTCGGCATGAGCTTCGCCACCGAGGCGCGGGCCATGCACCTGGGCGAGGCCCCCGAGCGCCCGATCCACGGCGAGGCGAAGATCGACGAGGCCCGCGCCCTGATCGAGGAGGGCGTGCCGGTTGCGCCCCTGCCGTTCCTGCCGCGCAACCGCGCGAACTGACGCCCGTCACCCTTGCACCGCCCCCGCCGCGCCAGTATGAGGCGCGCAGCGCGGGCGGGCTGCGGCCCGCCGCCAGGTAGGCCGGAAGGGCGTGGCAAGATGCCGCTACTGGTGATGAAATTCGGCGGCACCTCGGTCGCCGATCTGGACCGGATCGCGCATGCGGCCGGCAAGGTCGCGCGCGAGGTCGAGCGCGGCTACGACGTCATCGTCATCGTTTCGGCCATGGCCGGCAAGACCAACGAACTCGTCGGCTGGGTCGAGGGCACCTCGCCCTTCTTCGACGCGCGCGAATACGACGCGGTGGTGGCATCGGGCGAGAACGTCACCGCCGGGCTGATGGCCTTGCGCCTGCAGGAGATGGGCGTGCCGGCGCGCAGCTGGCAGGGCTGGCAGGTGCCGATCCTGACGACGAGCGCGCACGGCGCGGCGCGCTTCGTCGAGATCCCGCGCGACAATATCGACGCCAAGTTCGCCGAGGGGATGCGCGTCGCGGTCGTCGCGGGCTTCCAGGGCCTGAGCCCGGAAAACCGCATCACCACGCTCGGCCGCGGCGGCTCGGACACGACCGCGGTCGCCTTCGCCGCCGCTTTCGGCGCCGAGCGCTGCGACATCTACACCGATGTCGACGGCATCTACACGACCGACCCGCGCATCACTTCGAAGGCGCGCAAGCTCGACCGTATCAGCTTCGAGGAGATGCTGGAACTGGCCAGCCTCGGCGCCAAGGTCCTGCAGACCCGCTCGGTCGAGCTGGCGATGCGCTACAAGGTGCGGCTGCGGGTGCTGTCATCCTTCGACGATACCGACGAGACGTCCGGCACCGTCGTCTGCGACGAGGAGGAAATCATGGAATCGAAAGTCGTCTCGGGCGTCGCCCATTCGCGGGATGAGGCGAAGATCACGCTCTTCACCATCGAGGACCGGCCCGGCATCGCCGCGGCGATCTTCGGCGCGCTGGCCGAGGCCGGGGTGAATGTGGACATGATCGTCCAGAACATCTCCGAGAAGGACTACGACGACGAACACCCCGGCGCGGTGACCGACATGACCTTCTCGCTGCCGGTCGATCAGGTGTCGCGCGCCAGGAAGGCGCTGGAGGACGCACTGGCACGCGACGTCATCAACTACGACGAGTTGATCATCGACACCGAGGTCGCCAAGGTCTCGATCGTCGGCATCGGCATGCGCAGCCAGGCCGGCGTCGCGGCGCGGATGTTCGAGGCACTTGCCGCCGAAGGGATCAACATCAAGGTCATTGCAACCTCCGAGATAAAGATCTCGGTGATGATCGACCGGAAATACATGGAACTCGCCGTGCAGACGCTGCATGATGCCTTCGAGCTGGAAAAGGCAGGCTGAGATCTGTCCCCGGCCCGCTGGGGAAGGGTGATGCCCGAACGTCTGGAAACGCAAAGCCGCCGCCTTCTGCGTCGCCTGCGTGACACGCTGGCCGAACCCGGCCAGGGTCAGGAGCGGCTCGACCGGATCGTCAAGCTGATCGCGGCCTCGATGCAGACCGAGGTCTGCTCGATCTATCTCTTCCGCGACGCCGAGACGCTGGAGCTCTGCGCCACGCGCGGGCTCAGACGCGGCGCGGTGCACAAGACGCGGCTGAAGCTGGGCGAGGGGCTGGTGGGTCGCGTCGCGCGGTCGGGCAAGCCCCTGAACACCGCCGACGCCCCGGCCGAGCGTGGCTTCCGCTACATGCCCGAGACCGGCGAGGAGCGCTTCGCCTCCTTCCTCGGCGTGCCGATCCAGCGTCTGGGTGAGCAGCTCGGCGTCCTTGTCGTGCAGTCGAAGGACGGCCGGCGCTATTCCGACGACGAGATCTACGCGCTCGAGGTCGTGGCCATGGTGCTGGCCGAGATGACCGAGCTTGGCGCCTTCGCCGGCGGCGAGGCGGCGCTCACGCCGCTGCACAAGAATCCGGTCACCATTCGCGGCACCTCCGGCTAGGAGGGCACGGCCGAGGGGCTGGTCTGGCTGCACGAGCCGCGCGTCGTGATCACCAACCTCGTCAACGACGACCCGGTGGCCGAGGTCGCCCGGCTGCGCGAGGGGGTGAGCCAGCTGCGCGTCTCGGTCGACGAGCTGATGCGCGCTGCGACCACCGCCGACAAGGAATACCGCGAGGTGCTCGAGGCCTACCGGATGTTCGCGCATTCGCGCGGCTGGCTGAAGCGGATGGAGCATTCGATCGAGAGCGGGCTCTCGGCCGAAGCCGCGGTCGAGAAGGAACAGTCTGAGGCCCGCGCGCGCCTGCAGACCGTCCCCGACCCCTACCTGCGCGACCGGCTGCACGATCTCGACGATCTCGCCAACCGGCTGCTGCGCATCCTCACCGGCCAGGGCCGCGAGACCGGCGCCAAGATGCCCGAGCGCCCGATCCTCGTCGCCCGCACCATCGGCCCGGCGGAACTGCTGGATTACGGCAGGCGGCTGCGCGGCGTCGTGCTCGAGGAGGGCTCGATCGGCAGCCACGCGGCGATCGTGGCGCGGGCGCTCGCGATCCCCCTCGTCGTGCAGGCCGAGCGGATCACGACCGAGGCGCTGAACGGCGATCAGATCATCGTCGACGGCACCGCCGGCGTCGTCCATCTGCGCCCCGACGAGAGCGTCGCGACCGCCTTCCGCGACAAGATCGCGATGGAGGCGCAGGCCCAGGCGCGGTTCGCCGCCCTGCGCGAGCTGCCGGCGCAGGCGCGTTGCGGCGCCACGGTCAGCCTGCACATGAATGCCGGCATCATGGCCGACCTGCCCTCGCTCAAGGGCTCCGGCGCCGAGGGCGTCGGCCTTTTCCGCACCGAGCTGCAGTTCCTGCTGCGCAGCACGATGCCGCGGCGCTCGGACCTCGCGGCGCTCTATGCCCGCGTGATGGAGGCCGCCGGCGGCAGGCGCGTCGCCTTCCGCACGCTCGATATCGGCTCGGACAAGGTCATGCCCTACATGCGCCGCCCGGACGAGCCGAACCCGGCGATGGGCTGGCGCGCGATCCGCGTCGGCCTCGACCGCAGCGGCGTGATGCGCATGCAGCTCCAGGCGCTGATCCGCGCCGCTGCCGGCCGGCCGCTGACGGTGATGTTCCCGCTCGTCTCCGAGATGGCCGAGTTCCTCGCCGCGCGCGAGATCCTGATGCGCGAGATCGAGCGCGAGCGCCATCTCGGCCATCCGCTGCCCGAGACGCTCGAGGTCGGCGCGATGCTGGAAACCCCGAGCCTCGCCTTCGCCCCGGCCAACTTCTTCCGCGCGGCCGACTTCATCTCGATCGGCGGCAACGATCTGAAACAGTTTTTCTTCGCCGCCGACCGCGAGAACGAGCTGGTGCGCCGCCGCTACGACACGCTGACGCTGAGCTTCCTCACCTTCGTGCAGAAGATCGTCGCCCGCTGCGCCGAGGCCGGCACGCCGCTGTCGTTCTGCGGCGAGGATGCCGGCCGCCCGGTCGACGCGCTGGCGCTCGCCGGGCTCGGCGTGCGCGCGTTGTCGATGCGCCCGGCCTCTGTCGGCCCGGTCAAGGACCTGATCCGCCGCGCCGATCTCGGCGAGGTCGCCGAGATCATCGCCACCGCCCGCCGCCAGGGCGTCGAGAATCTCCGCCCGCGGCTGCTGTCCTACGTCGACCAGCTTCCGCGGGACTGAGGCGGACCCGACCCGATCGTCGCCCGGACGCCGCGCCGCGCCCGCGAAGTGGTTGCGGACGCGAACGGGACGTGGCAGGTCCGGCCGAACTTTTCGGAAGGAGTTACCGAGCATGTTGCATGTCGACATTCCCACGCAGGCCGAGGTCGGCAAGCTCGTCGCGTCCCGCGGCGAAGCCCTGATCAGCATCTATCTGAAGACCACGCCCGAGACGCAGCACATCGACGCCGCGCGCACGCGACTGAAGCAGCTGACAAATGACGCGGTCGCCCAGCTCGAGGCAGTCGGCGTCGCCAAGCGCACGATCTGGCCCATCGAGGAACAGCTGCACGACCTTGTGGACGATGACGATTTCTGGACCATGCAGGCGAACAGCCTGGCCGTGTTCGTCACCCCGGACTCGCTGCGCACCCACCGGTTACCCAACCATCTGACCGAAACCGTGCAGGTGGCGGACCGCTTCCATCTGAAACCGCTCCTGCGCGCCGTCTCGATGCCGCAGCATGCCTTCATCCTGGCGCTCGCCGAAAACGAGGTGCGGGTGATCGAACTCCTTGGTGACCAGCCGGCGAAGGAGGTCCGCGTTCCGAACATGCCGCGGGATGCCGCCTCGGTCGCCGGTACCGCCAACGTCAATTCGCGCAGCTATTCGGGCCGTCAGGGCAGCGGCGAAGGGCAGAAACACCATCTGCGGCAGTACTGCCGGCGGATCGACGCAGCTTTGCGCGGTCTGCTCTCGGGCCGGTCGGAGCCGCTGATCCTGGCCGCGACCGACCCGCTTCTGTCGATCTATCGCTCGATCAACACCTATGCCCATCTGGCCGATGCCGCGATCGAGACCAGCCCGGCGCGGATACCCGCGCATGATCTGGGCACCGAGGCGCGCAGGATCGTCGACCAGTTGAACGCGGCGTCGGTCGCGGCCTTCGGCCGGCTCTATGCCGAGCGCGAGAACGAGGGCCGCGCCACGACGCAGATCGCGCAGGCCGCGCGGGCCGCGACATTCGGCGCCGTGGACACGCTTCTCGTCGACATGGACAGCGTGGTGCCCGGACTGGTCGACGAGGCGACGGGCGAGATCACCCTCGACGAGGAAGACAGCGCCGTCAGCTACGGCGTCGTCGACGAGATCGCCGGTCGTGTGCTGGCCAATGGCGGCCGGGTTCTCGCCGTGCGTCGCGGCGACATCCCGCAAGAGACCGAACTGGCCGCGATCCTGCGCTACGCCATCTGACGTCGGGCGGCGGGGCGAAGCGTCGGGGCCGGGCATTCGTCCGGCCTCCGGGCTGCCGGCGCCGCCCCCGCGATGTTTGCGCCGCGGGCGCCGATAGGATTGCCGCGCCGGCCTGCGCCGGGCGGGCGCGGCACCGTTTCGGCCTCCTCCCGGCGACCGCGTGTCGCATCCCGCCCGCGAAGTGCCGCATCCGCGCATTTTCTGCTTGTGCGGGCGACGGGGGCGCCGTATGGGCGTGAGTGGGACACCCCTCCCCAACGAGGGGCGCGTATCTGGAAGGATAGCATGACCGACGTCAAGACCCCGGCCGCGCGGCCGGCAAATCCGCGCTTCTCCTCGGGCCCCTGCGCCAAGATCCCCACATTCTCGCTGGACCTGCTGGCCGCCGCCCCGCTCGGCCGGTCGCACCGTGCCGCCATCGGCAAGGCGAAGCTCGCCCGCGCGATCGATCTCACCCGCGAAATCCTCGGCGTGCCCGCCGACTACCGCATCGGCATCGTGCCGGCCTCGGATACCGGCGCGGTCGAGATGGCGATGTGGTCGCTCCTCGGGCCCCGCCCCGTCGAGATGCTCGCCTGGGAAAGTTTCGGCGAGGGATGGGTCACCGATGCGGTGAAGCAACTCAAGCTCGACGCCACCGTGCGCAAGGCGCCCTACGGGCAGATCGTCGACTTGGCCGA
>SLPP01000121.1 GCA_007131945.1 Paracoccaceae bacterium
GATCCAAGGCAAAGCGATTCGCCCGCAAGAAGCCGGCCTTCGGAAAGAGAAATCCATGCTGCACAAGCGCTTCACGCTGAAGCTCCAGGTAGTTCTGGATCGCCGTGCTCCCGGCCTTGGTCTGGCCTATGTGAAGTATAAAGCGCATGCTCGGATCGCCTCAGGACGAAAGCAATTGCAAAAGGACTTCTTGGCCCTGCTGGTACTCGCTTGCTTCCGTGAGAGCCGAAATCTCCCAGTTCTGTATATCGCAAATGTCTCCTTCGTCGGCATCGGGCACGAACATTCCGATTTTCGCGTGCACGTGTTCCCGAAGATGCGCGGGTACATAGTTCAGCCCTCGCGGATAGAATTTCTCAAGATAACGCAAGCCCCTCCCGTGCTGAAGTATCGGGTGCGTCTTTTCCTGAAGCGCTTCGAGAACTGGATGAGGGTCACACTTGAGTCCCGAAAGGCTCCACGCCAGGACATTCTCGTGGTGAATTGGTACTTCCAGCAGGCGTCGTTTCACTTCCTTTGAAGTAAACGCAATGTCGAAGTGTTTTGCAGGAAGAACGTCTCCCGATAGCTTCGCGTCCAGTATCGATTTCCTGAAGCACTTGAAGCAATATCCGCACGGGATGCTCTCGGTGCCGCGTACGCAGGATTGTGCCCTTACATCTCTCGAAAAAAACGAAGAAACCAGTGAGGTCACTACCTCTGACAGGCCGGAGCTCGGCAGACTTATTGGAAGCGCTACCACGTCGAAAATCGGCGCCCATGCGGAATAGATAGACCTTGACGCCAAGTCGGAGTACCGATCCCGGCCAAGCGAAAAGGCGCTTTCTTGGATCATGCCGAATGATATTGAGGTAAGCGACAGCGCATCCGCAAGCAGGACGGCGCCAGCGGCATTTGCCCAGTCGACCGGGAAGCCAACAGGATCCCGAACGTGTTCCAGGTCGGTATCGACAACAACTACTTTTCGAGCGGTGTTTAGAACGTCACGGCAGCTCCGCAGCGCTGCTTCGGCGCTATACAGGCCGCCGGGGTATTCACTAGGACTCCTTCTGTTGAGGAATATCGAGATGGTGCTTCTGGGCAGAAGCATCAGCGTGGCGACGGAGTCGACTCCACCACTGAATGCCAGAGCCTCAACTCCATCGCTCGGACACTGACGCGGCGACAATAGAGGATCGACCGGCCCCACATGCCGCCTGAAACTCCGCTTCACCGTTTCGTGGAACGCGGACGTCACCGACCAGTCGAATTCAATCTGCCTCCTGGAAAATGGTCCATAGATCAAGATCGACAAAAGGCCAAAAAGATCAGGGTGCAAATCGCCTGCTGAAATCTCGGACGGAATCCAGAATCGCGCCTCGCGCCGATCCTGCTTCGCGCTTCGCGTCTCGGTGAAGCGAATATCCTCTTCTGAGGGTTCTCCCCTCAGGACTAGACAGCCGCTTTCAATTGTCTTTCGTATCTTCATCCGGGCAGCGCCTAAAGCTACAGAAGGTCTCCGTACTCGTCCGTTCGCAAAGCGAGAGATTTACGTCATTGTTGGACACAAGAACTCTCTGCGGAGCGGGAAAACGTCTGTCTATGTGGGGGAAGTCGACGAAAGCCGATCGCCTGAAGTCACTTGATGCATGCCATTTGGACCACGCGCTCTTGTATTCGCTGCGCGCACTCGAGAGTCCCGTCGTGGTTTTAATTCCTGTCTCCGGGTCGTTCGTTAGACTCTGCGGCAAATCTAGGCAGATCATCCCGATTTTTTCCAAGCTGATGAAACCGTCGCCAAGCAGCGTTCTTGCGCGTGAAATTATTTCCGAGTCGGCTCCGAATCTTGCGGAATCCCAGAAACCGATGGTTTCGCGCATCCAGGATCTGTTGAAGAACGTTGAAACAGACGCAACACGCGCTATTCCATCAAATGAGAATGCTCCGATGGGAGAAGCCTGCGACAGAGTTCCGCTCGGCATCGCTCGCATCATGTAACTCAAGCTGCACTTGTTTCGCACGGAGACCGTTGCGCTCAGATGTGTTTTCATGCGGTCCGGATGCGCCCAGTCATCGGCATCGTGACCCGTTATCCACTCACCGGCTGCCTGTTTCAGCGCGAAGTTCTTCGACACATAGGGCCCGACATTGACCCTGTTGCGCAGGATCCGGACGCGGCTGTCGCTGGCGGCGATCTGCTGCAGGATCGACCAGGTCCGGTCTTCCGAGGCGTCGTCGACGATCAGAAGTTCGAGGTTGCGCCAGGTCTGGTCGAGGATCGATTGCGCCGCCTTGCGCACGGTCTTCTCGGCATTCCACGCCGGCATGATGACCGATATCAGCGGGCCGCCCGTCACCGGAGGCAGCGGCGCGCAGGAGAGCCTGTCGAAGATGCTGCCCTCGCCCGCCAACCGGATCGGGGCGGTGCCGAAATGGGCGAGATAGGCATTGACGTGCCCGAGCCAACCCGCCTCGTCGCCGCGGGCAAGGGCGGCGTTCGCGCGCAGGATGTTCGTCGTGTGGGCAAGCTCCGGGGGAAGATGGGCTTCGGCCAGGGCGATCGCGCGGCGATGGTCGCCCTGTCGGGCCACCGCGTTCGCAGCCATCAGGACACGTTTCCGGTCAGGCGCGACTCCACCGTTCCTGGAATTCAATGCCGCCAGGCGCGTGACCGGTTCCTGTCCCGGCTTCACGGAATAGGCGAGGCGGGCGAAGACCGTCGAGAACGCTGGCCCCGGATCGCGATTCATCAGATGGCCATAGGCCAGGTAATGCTCGGCCGGGTCCATTCCGAGCGCGGTCACATCGGGGTAACGCGCGGCATACCACGCAGCGTCGAATTGTCCCGAAGCCTCGAGCTGACGGATCGCGCTCCGCGTTGCCGCGGCCCGATGGCCATTTCCGATCTCCGCGATCTTCATGCTTTCTTGAAGGCACGGGAATGCACGAACCGACCCCTCGGCAGGACATCGTCAGACACATCTGTGGTGGCGGCCTTCGCCCATCGCGGGCAGCCGATCCGCTCATACACCCTATAGGCGAGCACTGGCGGTGATTGCAAGGTCGGCGTGTGCCGCTTCACGCCTCTGCCGGCGCGCGCTATTCGAGTTCGGCCGACGGGATGACCGGAAAGAACTGCCCGGCCGACCACAGGCCGAACCAGCGCGCGCCGGCATGTTCCTCGTGGGCGCCGATCTCGACGAGGCGGTAGAAGCTCTTTCGGTCGATCAGCGCCTCGAGCCCGGCGCGGACCATGACATAGGGCGACGGCTCGCCCGTCCCGGCGTCGCGCACCACGCGGATCGGATGCTCGAGACCGGCGGTGACGAAATCGCCCACATTCGTCTCGAAGGTCAGCCGCTGGTCCCGCCCCGCACCCTCGGCGGTGAAATCCACCGCCACGAAGGGGGCGTCGTCGACGCGGATCCCCACCTTCTCGACCGGGGTGACGAGGTAGTACCTGCCGTCCTCGAGCTTCAGGATCGTCGAGAAGAGCCGCACCAATGGCTTCCGCCCGATCGGCGTGCCGAGGTAGAACCAGGTGCCGTCACGCGCGATGCGGATGTCGAGTTCGCCGCAATAGGGCGGGTTCCACAGATGCACCGGCGGCAGTCCACCCTTCTTCGCCACGGCTTTCGCCGCCTTGGCCAGGCTTTCGGCATCGGGAGTCACATTGTCTTGTGTGCGCATGGTTTTCCCTCGCTTGGGCTGGGCGATCCGGTCCTTGGTGTCATATAAGCGGAATTGACAGAACTTCACCCGCAGGAGGCGCCATGTCCGTCACACCCTCCGACACGCTCTTGCCGGCGATCGAGGCATTGAGCGCGAAACTGGAAGAGGCGCGAGGGGCCATCCAGCCACGATTCATCGGCCAGGAGCAGGTGGTCGACCTGTCGCTGATCGCGCTTCTGTCGGGCGGGCACGCGCTGCTCGTCGGGCTTCCCGGACTGGGCAAGACGCGGCTCGTCGACACGCTTGCCACCGTCATGGGGCTGCGCTCGAACCGCATCCAGTTCACCCCCGACCTGATGCCCGCCGACATCCTCGGCTCGGAAGTGCTCGAGACCGATGCCGAGGGGCGGCGGTCCTTCCGCTTCATCGAGGGGCCGGTTTTCTGCCAGCTCCTGATGGCCGACGAGATCAACCGCGCCTCGCCGCGCACCCAGTCGGCGCTGCTGCAGGCGATGCAGGAACGCGAGGTCACCATCGCCGGCCAGCACCGCCCGCTCGGCGCACCGTTTCACGTTCTCGCCACCCAGAACCCGATCGAGCAGGAGGGCACCTACCCGCTGCCCGAGGCGCAGCTCGACCGGTTCCTGGTTCAGATCGACGTCGACTATCCCGATCGCGACACCGAACGCGCGATCCTTCTGGCAACGACCGGTGCCGACGAGGGCGCGGCCCGGCAGGTCTTCACGCCCGAGGCGCTGATCCAGGCGCAGGGGCTGATCCGCCGGATGCCGGTGGGCGACAGCGTCGTGGCCACGATCCTCGATCTGGTCCGTGCCTGCCGCCCCGGCACGGACGAGGCCGACATGTCGCTGGGCGACAGTCTCAGCTGGGGCCCGGGGCCGCGCGCGGCGCAGGCGCTGATGCTGGCCGTGCGCGCCCGGGCGCTGCTCACCGGCCGGCTCGCCCCCTCGGCCGAGGACGTCGCCGCGCTGGCCCGGCCGGTGCTCACGCATCGCATGGCGCTGAGCTTCGCCGCCCGCGCCCGTGGCGAAGCGCTCGGCGAGGTCATCGACCGCGTCGCCGGGCGCGTCACCGGGACGATCGAGGAGGCTGCGTGAGCGTCACCCCGGCCACCCTTCGCCACTCGGCCGAGGCACTCTCCGCCGGGTTGCCGCCGCTCCTGGTCGGGGCCGAACACCTGGCCAACAGTGCGCTTCCCGGTGCGCATGGGCGGCGTCGGGCCGGCGCCGGGGTCGAGTTCTGGCAGTTCCGCCCCGCCGGCGCCTCGGACAGCGCGACGCGGATCGACTGGCGCCGCTCGGCCAGAAGCGACGAGCATTTCATCCGCGAGACCGAGTGGCAGGCGGCGCGCGCCGTCACGCTCTGGGTCGATGGCGGGGCGGCGATGGGCTTCTCGGGTCATCGCCGGCGGCCGAGGAAGGGCGACAGGGCGCGGCTCCTGGCGATGGCGCTGGCGCTCCTGCTGCTCCGCGGGGGCGAGCGTGTCGGCCTTGCCCGCGCCGACCTGGCGCCGCGCGCCGGCCGGGCGCAGGCGACCACTCTGGCGCTGGCGCTGGCCGAGGCGGCGGCCGGCATGGACGAACACGCCGCCCCCGACCTGAGCGCCACGCCGGCGGGCGGCCATGCGGTGCTCTTCTCCGACTTCCTCGGCGGCCTCGAACCGGTCGAGGACGCCATGCGCATCGCCGCCGAACGCAACCTGCGCGGCATGCTGGTGCAGGTGCTCGACCCGGTCGAGGAAAGCTTCCCCTATGACGGGCGCACGCGCTTCGAGTCGATGTCCGGGCATCTGAGCTTCGAGACCCTGCGCGCGGGCGATCTGCGCGCGGCCTATCGCGACCGTCTCGCCGAACGGAAGGACCGGCTGGCGGTGCTGGCGCGCTCGGGCGGCTGGCAGTTCACCACGCTGCACACCGACAGCGCCCCCTCGGCGGGGCTGCTGTGGCTCTGGCACGCGCTCGGCGGCGGCTGGAGGCGCTGATGCTGACGATCGGCACGCTGGGCTTCACCGCGCCCATGATCCTCGCCGCGCTCGCCGCGCTGCCGGTCCTGTGGTGGCTGCTGCGCGCGGTGCCGCCGGCGCCCGTCCTGCGCCGCTTCCCCGGCATCGTCCTGCTTCTGGGCCTGCGCGAGAAGGACCCCGAGAGCCAGCGCACGCCCTGGTGGCTGCTGGCGCTGCGCGTCGGCGCCGTCGCCGCGCTGATCCTGGCGCTCGCCGGGCCGGTCCTCAACCCGCGCCAGGTCGAGCCCGGCGAGGGGCCGCTTCTCGTCGTCATGGACGCGAGCTGGGCCAGCGCCCGCGACTGGCCGCGCCGGGTCGAGCGCGTCGCCCAGGCGGTCTCCGAGGCGCGGCGCACCGGCAGGCCGGTCGCCGTCGTCTCGCTCGCCGCCCCGCCCGCCGAGGGACCGGTCTTCCGCTCGGGCGACTACTGGCAGGAGCGGCTCTCGGCGCTGATCCCCGAACCGTTCGCGCCGCCCGCCGCGCTGCCGGGCTGGCTGGATGATCTTCCCCTCGGGGTGGAAACCCTCTGGATCTCGGACGGACTTGCCCGCGACGGCCGGCAGGCGCTGCTGCGCGCGCTGCAGGCGCGCGGCCCGGTCAGCGTCTTCGAACCCGCGGCGCCGGTCCTGGCGCTGATGCCCGCCGGCTTCGAGGGCGGCGCCGTGACCCTGACCGCCCGCCGTGCCGGGCACGACCTGGGTCAGGCCGAGTTGATGCTGCAGGCGATGGGCCGTGATCCCACCGGCACCGAGCGCGCACTCGCCCGCGCGCCGCTCGTCTTCGCCCCCGGCGCCACCACGGCCGAGGCGGCGATGGTCCTGCCGCCCGAGTTGCGCAACCGCATCACCCGCTTCCAGATCGAGGGCGCGCGCGGCGCCGGCAGCATCAGCCTGACCGACGACAGCCTGCAACGGCGCAAGGTGGCGCTGCTGACCGTGCGCGACGCGACCGAGGCGCTGGCGCTGCTTTCGCCGCTGCATTACATCCGCCAGGCGCTGGAACCCACCGCCGAGCTGATCGAGGGCACCAGCCTCGACGACCTGCTCCTCGCCGCGCCCGACGTCATCGTGCTGGCCGACCATCCGGGCCTGACCGAGGACGAAAGCCTCGCCCTGCAGGGCTGGGTGGACGCGGGCGGGCTGCTTTTGCGCTTCGCTGGGCCGCGCCTCGCCAGCGCCGGCGGCACGCCCACCACCGGCGCGCTCTCGGGCCTCGGTGGCGATCCCCTGCTGCCGGTGCAGCTGCGCGCCGGCGGGCGCACGGTCGGCGGCGCGATGAGCTGGGGCGCCCCGCGCAGCCTTGCGCCCTTCCGCGAGGGTACGCCCTTCGCCGGCCTCGCCGTGCCCGAGGATGTCGAGATCCGCGCCCAGGTTCTTGCGCAGCCCGGCCCGGACCTGGCGCGGCGCTCGATCGCCGAACTCAGCGACGGCACGCCGCTGGTCACGCGCCGCGCGCTCGGCGACGGGCAGGTCGTGCTGTTCCATGTCACGGCGAATGCCGAATGGTCGAACCTGCCGCTGTCGGGGCTCTTCGTGTCGATGCTCGAGCGCCTCGCGGTCTCGACCCGCGGCGCCCTGCCGGAACCGGCGGAGCTTGCCGGCACCAGCTGGCAGATCGTCGAGCGGATGGACGGCTTCGGCCTGCTCCACCGCGCAGCCGACCGGCCGGCCGTATCCGGCACTTTGCTGGCCGAGGCACTCGTCGATGGCCGGACCGGTCCCGATCTGCTGCCCGGGCTCTATGCCGCCCGCGAGCAGCGCGTGGCGCTCAACGCGACCGGCCCGCAGACCCGGCTACAGGCCACCGACTGGCCCGCCGGCGTGACCGTCGAGACCGGCCTTGCCCGCCCCGAGATGCCGCTCGCGGGCTATCTCCTCGCCCTCGCGGCGCTCGCGCTGATGGCCGACGTGCTCGCCACGCTCGCCCTCGGCGGCCGGCTCGTGCGCGCCGCCGCCGTGATCGGCGCGCTCGCCCTTCTGCCCGTCCCGCCCGCCCAGGCCGACGACGGCCCGATCGATCCGCGCATCCTCCAGGCGACCGAGTCGGTCGTGCTTGCGCATGTGGTCTCGGGCGAGGCGCGCGTCGACGAGATCGCCCGCGCCGGGCTGCAGGGTCTCTCCGATGCGCTCTGGCGCCGGACCTCGGTCGAACCCGCCGCACCGATGGCCGTCAACCCCGAGACCGACGATCTCGCCGTCTTCCCCTTTCTCTACTGGCCGGTGATCGAGACGAGCCCGATCCCCTCGCCCGAGGCCTATACCCGGCTCAACCGCTACCTGCGCTCGGGCGGGCTGATCCTGTTCGACACCCGCGACGCCGAGATCGCGCGCCTGACCACCGGCACCACCCCGGCCGCGCGGCGCCTGCAGGCGATCGCCGCCGGGCTCGACGTGCCGCCGCTGGAACCCGTGCCCTCGGACCACGTCCTGACCCGGACCTTCTACCTGCTGGGCGATTTCCCCGGCCGGCATACCGGCGCCACCGTCTGGGTCGAGGCCTCGCCCCCCGATGCGGTGCGCGCCGAGGGGATGCCGTTTCGCAACCTCAACGACGGCGTGACGCCGGTGGTCATCGGCGCGCATGACTGGGCGGCGGCCTGGGCCGTGGACCCAAGCGGCATGCCGATGCTCCAGGTCGGCCGCGGCATGACCGGCGAACGCCAGCGCGAGATGGCGCTGCGCTTCGGCATCAACCTCGTGATGCACGTGCTCTCCGGCAACTACAAGTCCGACCAGGTGCACGTGCCCGCGCTCCTCGAAAGGCTGGGCCAGTGAGCGGCGCGCAGATCGTCTTCGACCCGTTCCTGGGCTGGCTGCCGCTCGCCGTCCTCGCCGCGCTCGCCGTGCTCGCCGTCGCGCTCGCCATCTGGCGC
>SLPP01000353.1 GCA_007131945.1 Paracoccaceae bacterium
CTGACCTATCTCTTCATCAGCCACGATCTCGCCGTGGTCGAGGCGGTGAGCGACCGGATCATGGTGCTCTATTTCGGCGCCGTGGTCGAAAGCGGCCCGGCCGATGCGGTCTTCGCCCGCCCCCGCCACCCCTATACCAAGCTTCTCGCCGACAGCGCCCCGCAGGTCGGCCGCGCCATCGGCGGCGGCGCGCAGGGCGAGTTGCCCGATCCGCTGAACCCGCCGCCCGGCTGCGCCTTCGCCAGCCGCTGCCCGCGCGCCACCGACCGCTGCCGGGCCGAGCGGCCGGAACTGCGCCCCATCGACGGAGACCAGCTTGCCGCCTGCCACCACCCGCTCTGAGACCCGGCTCTCGCGCCCCACGCGGGTGGCCGAGGCGATCAAGCAATGGGTCATGGACGAGGGCTGGGCGCCCGGCCAGCGCCTGCCCTCCGAGGCGGAACTGATGGCGCGGTTCGGCATGGCCAAGGGCACGATCCGCGAAGCGATCCGGCTGCTCGAGGCGCAGGGGCTGGTCAAGTCGCGCACCGGGCCGGGCGGCGGCGTCTTCGTCCACCAGGTCTCGGAAGAACGCGCGGCGGCGCTTCTGGGCAACTATTTCTTCTTCGCCCATCCGACGATCGACGACATCTACCGGCTGCGCGCCGCGCTGGAGCCGGAACTGGCCGCGAGCCTCGCCGGGCGGCTGAGCGCGGCGCAGCTTGCCCGGCTGGACGCCGTGATCGCCGAAAGCGCGCCGCCCGCGCCCGGGGCCGAGGACGAGGCCACGCGCCACGCCGCCTCGCTGCGCTTTCACGCCGAGCTGGCGGCGATGTCGGAAAACCCGCTCCTGCGCTTCGTCATCCGCTTCCTGGCAGAGCTTCTGAGCGAGATCACCGTCGCGCGCGGCCTGCACAGCCCGACCGATCCCGAGCTCTGGGCGACCGGGCTCGCCTACCAGACGCGCCTGGTCGAGGCGCTGCGCACCGGCGATGCGGAGGCGGCGCGTGCGGTGATGGCGGCGCATATGGCGACGGCGCAGCGGCTGATGCGCAGCCGCGAGGCGGCGGTGACGCGGCGGTTCCTGTCGGATCGCGCCCGCGGTTGAGCCCCGTTCAAGGGATGGCCACTGCTCGCCGTGCCGGCCCGCTGGCGCGCCGGGCCGAAAGTTTCATTGTGGTTAACGGCGACGATTTATCATTTCATGTCAATCATTTGCGCAAACGTCCGCATGCGGACGCCACCCGGATCACAGCCGGATCGCCGAGATCAGCCGCCCGTAATCGGCCTCGCCCTTCTGCACCGCGCGGCGGTAGGAATAGAAGAGATCGGGCTGCGACCAGGTGCAGTGGCGGGTCCATTCGGCATGCCCCACGCCCGCCGCGCGCAGCCGCTTCAGGCCGAAGCCCGGCAGGTCGAAAAGGTAGCGATCGCCCTGGCCGTTGGCGAAGAACCAGTGGTAATCCGGGTCCTCGACCAGAAAGGCGTCGAGGAATTCGGGCCCGACGTCGTAGGCGCGCTGGCTGATGCAGGGGCCGATCACGGCGGCGATCCCCTCGCGCGACGCGCCGAGTTCCTCCATCGCGTCGAGCGTCGCTTCCAGCACCCCGGCGAGCGCGCCCCGCCAGCCGGCATGGACCGCGCCGACGACGCCGGCCTCGTGATCGGCCAGCAGCACCGGCATGCAGTCGGCGGTCAGCACGCTCAGCGCCACCCCTGGCGTCGCGGTGACCAGCGCATCGGCCGGACGGCCCGGCACCTCGCCCGGTTCGGTGACGGTAACGACATCGGCCGAATGGACCTGATTCGCGCTCACCAGCGCCGCCGGCAAGACATCGAGCGCATGCGCCACGCGGGCGCGGTTGATCGAGACGACATCGGACTGGTCCGACGAGCCGGCACCGCAATTGAGCCCCGAGAACACCCCCGAGGAAGCGCCGCCACGGCGGGTGAAGAACCCGTGGCGCAACGGCGCAAGCGTGTCCGAGATGAGGATCTCCAGCGTCATCGGCTCGGCGTCGGTCTCATGTTCGGTCCGGCTCGAACCCCGGCGGCAGGGGCGCGCCTTGCGCAACCAGGGCGAGCACCTTGAACAGGTTTCCCATTTCCGCGGCATCGGTCAAGCGGCGAGTGGCGGCAAGGTGGGACATCCGCTCAGCGCCCTGCAGGCTCTCGGCGAGCCGCGCCGCGCGTTGCCCGATTCCCAGGCGCTCGAGCCAGACCCCCTGCGGCGTGAGCCGGCTCGCCTGCAATCGCGGCGCGGCGCGGGCCAGCGCCTCGAAATCGACATGCGCGGTCAGGTCCGCCGCCCCCGGCTCGGCGAAGGGATCGGCGAAGGCATGCCCCTTCAGCGCCTGGAACGTGTCGCCGCGGCTGCGCCAGTCGCCATAGTCGATGATCAGCGCCGCGCCGCCGCGACTCGCGATCCGTTCCTCGATCGCCGCCATCACCGGGGCCGCGGCCGGGCGGATCTCGACGATCCCGCCCTCGGGCGTGTCGGCGAGCCGCCCGCCGAGGTCGGGGCGCGGCGCCGGATCGGTCAGGCCGAGGGCGAGCGCGCCGTCGCGCAGGCCGACGACGCGCTCGCGCCAGGCCTCGCCGGAGCGCTGGAGCTGGCGGATCGGCAGGGCGTCGAAGAACTCGTTGGCAATCAGCCAGAGCGGCGCCTCGGGGAACGTTTCGGCGCTGCCGTGCCAGGTGACCGGCAGGTCGCGCAGCCAGCGGGCCTGCACCTCGCGCAGCTTCGGCGAGGCCTCGACCAGATGGACCCGCGCGGCGTCGCGGAAGCCCGGCACGACGGCGGCGGCGCGCCAGATGTCCGCCATCAGCGTGCCGCGGCCGGGGCCGAGTTCGGCGAGCGCGAAGGGCGACGGCGCCCCCTGGTCGATCCAGCTCTGCGCCAGGGCGAGGCCCACAAGCTCGCCGAACATCTGGCTGATCTCTGGCGCGGTGGTGAAATCGCCCGCCCGGCCCAGCGGGTCGCGCGTCGCGTAATAGCCTTCCGCCGGGTCGAGGAGGCATTCGGCCATGTACTCGGCCAGCGTCATCGGCCCGGTCGCGGCGATGCGCGCCTTCAGCCGGTGGCCGAGCGTCATTGTCGCCCGCGGGCGCGGGCGAGCGCGACGAGCGCGAGGCCGGCGAGCAGCATCGGCAGGCTGAGGAGCTGGCCCATCGTCAGGCCGAACTCGCCGAGCCAGACGACGAAGCCCTGCGGGTGACGGGCGAAGAATTGCGCATCGGGCTCGCGCCAGAACTCGACGAGGAAGCGGGCCGCGCCGTAGCCGGCAAGGAAGGTGCCGGTGATCGCCCAGGGAAAGCGCAGCGCGTCGCGCCGGCGGACGAGGTAGAGCACGACGAGGCCGAGGAGCAGCCCCTCGAGCGCGGCCTCGTAGAGCTGCGTCGGATGGCGCGCGCAGGGGCCGTCCCAGCCCGGCGGGCAGATCGCGCCCGCGCCGGGAAAGAGGACGCCCCAGGGCATCTCGGTCGGCCGGCCCCAGAGCTCGGCATTGATGAAATTGGCGATCCGGCCGAGGAACAGCCCCAGCGGCACGACCATCGCCATCGAATCGGCGATGGCCGAGGGGGCGATGCCGTTGCGGCGGGCGAAGACGAACCCCGCCGCCGCCGCGCCCAGGAGCCCGCCATGGAAGGACATGCCCCCCTCCCAGACGCGCAGGATCTCGCCCGGATTGGCCAGGTAATGTCCCGGATGGTAGAAGAAGACGAAGCCCAGCCGCCCGCCGAGGATGACGCCGAGGATGGTCCAGGCAAGCAGGCTTTCCGCCGCCGCCGGCGCCATCGGCGCCTCGCCGCGCGGCCAGAGCGCCGGCCGGCGCAGCGCCGCCACGATCAGTCGCCAGCCGATCAGGAAGCCCGCCAGATAGGCGAGCGCATACCAGCGCAGCGCGAGGGTGAAGCCGCCCAGGTCGATCGAGAAGATCTCGGGCGAGACGGGCGGGAAGGGGATGGCGTACATGCGGGCTCCGGCGGATGCGGCCCTCTTCCCGTGCGCGGGCGGCGAAGTCAACCTTGTGCATCCGGGCGCGCGGACACATATTGGCCAAAAGCCAAGGAGCCCGGAAATGCAGCCCGGAAACAAGTTGTTCGACGATCTGGCGAAGCTGATGACCAACGCCATGGGCGTGGCGCAGGGCGCGCGGGCCGAGGCCGAGACGGCGCTGAAGTCGATGATGGATCGCTGGCTGGCCGACCGCGACTTCGTCACCCGCGAGGAATTCGACGCGGTGCGCGCCATGGCGCAGAAGGCGCGCGAGGAAAACGCCGCGCTGAAGGCAAGGCTCGACGCGCTCGAGGCGCAGAAGCCGGCGGCGAAGGCGAAGCCGAAGAAGGACTGATCGCCGGGGCGGCATCCGCCGGCGGGCGGTCGGAGGCGCGATACGCGGCGCGGTGCTCAAATTTGCGCAGCTCGGCAACTATCTGACATGAAATGACAAATCGCCGCCGTTAACCGCAATGAAACCTTTGCGTCAGGCCGCGACGGCACCGGCGCGAAGCGGCTGCCCGTCGCGCCGGCCGGCGCCGGACCGGCAACGGCTTGCGGCTGCCGGCACCGGACGCGGCGATAGGCAATTCCCCCCTGCCCCGGCTTGCACTAGCCTGCGCCGAAAGGACGGGAGGCGGTGATGATCGGCTGGCTGGCGGCAGAGAGGCGGCGTTTCGCCAACACGGTGATCTGGTCATGGCGCGGCTGGCGGGCGACCTGGGCAACGCAGAAATCGCTGCGCCAATGGACGCTGGCGAACTTCGTCTCGGCGGGGTTCGCCTTCACCCTGCCGCTCGGCCCGGGCGAACGCGCGCTGATCCTGGCGCTGGGGATCCTCGTGCTGGCGGCAGAGCTTTTCAACACCGCGATCGAGACGGTGGTCGACTACATCTCGGAAGAGTGGCACCCGAAGGCGGGCATGGCCAAGGATTGCGGCAGCGCCGGCGTCGCGCTGACCGCGATCGCGGCGGGCGTGGCCTGGATCTTCCTGCTCTGGCGGCTCTATTCGGGCTGAGCCCGCTGCCGCTGCGCGCGCCGGGCGAGCTTGGCAAGCAGCGTCTCGCCCACGCCGGGGCGCGAGAAGGGGCAGACGGTGACGCAGATCGCGCAGCCCGCGGTCTCGTTGAAGAAGGGCAGGCAGCGGTCGAAATCGACATACCATTTCACCTCGCCGCGCACGGTCTGCTTCTCGGCCAGGATCGCGTCGGGCGGGCAGTGATCGGCGCAGATGCGGCAATGCGTGCAGAAGTCGTCGGCGCCGAAGATGTCGGGCGCGTCGGTCTCCAGCTCCAGATCGGTCAGCACCGCCGCCAGCCGGAAGCACGAGCCGAGCTCGCGGTTGATGATCGAGCCGTGCTTGCCCAGCTCCCCCAGCCCGGCCGCCAGCGCCGCCGGAACGAGCGAGATCGCGCCGGCGAGCGGCCCGTGTTCGGGCGCCGCGTCGTGTCCCTGCGCGCGCAGCCAGCCGGCGAGCGCCTTGGAGACGCGCACGCCGCGGGTGTATTGCCGCACCACCTCGAGCCCGGCGGCAGGCTCGGGCGCGGCCTGCATCACCGCGTGGTCCATGGCGATGCCGAGGACGATGACGTTGCGCCAGGCGATCTCGTGCCCCTCGTAGATCCAGTCGGGGTCGATCCGGGCGATGCCCACCGCCTCGGCGCCGAGCGCGCGGGCCTGCGCCTTGACGCGCGCCGACCAGTCGCCCGGCGTGCCGGGCGCCGGATCGGGCGCGAGCGGGGGCAGCGGGCGCAGCGCCTCCTCCTGCCGGAGGGCGCGTTCGCGGCCGAATTCCGGGCCGGCATTGCGCCGGTAGAACCAGAGCTGCGCCTTGCCGTGCGGGATCGCGGCCGGATCGGGCGCCCAGTAGACATGCCGCGGGCGACGCCGCGCCGTCTCGCCCAGCCCGTTGATCGCGTTGCCCGAGACCTCGGGCCAGAGCGCCATCTGCTCGGGATCGGGCGACCAGTTGCGGGGAACCGTGACCATGACGCACCTCCTCGGGCCCAGACTGGACCGGCCGGGGTGACGGGGCAAGGGGTCCGGCGCGCTCAGTAGGCCGGGGTCTGTACCGGGTCGAGCAGCGTGCGCCCGCCGTCGAGCGCCAGCACCTGCCCGGTGATGAAGCCCGCCGCGTCCGAGGCGAGGAACTGCGCCGCCTCGGCGACCTCGGCCGCGGTGCCGATGCGCCTCAGCGGCGTGCCCTTGATGATCCGGTCGCGGTAGTCGGGATGCTCGGCGATGCGGTCCTTGAGGCTCGCGCTCATCACCGAGCCGATGGCGAGCGCGTTGACCCGGATCTGGTGCGGCGCCAGCGCCACGGCGAGCGAGCGGGTCATCTGCTCGGCCGCGGCGGTGCTGATCGAGTAGCCCAGCAGTTCCGGCTGGGTGTGATGCGCGGCGATGGCGCTGAAATTGACGATCGCGCCGGCCGAGGGGCGGCGGGTATCGGCATCCTCGGCCTCGGCCTGGGTGATCATCCGCCGCGCCACCGCCTGCGACATGCGCAGGGCGACCATCAGGTTCTGCGACAGCGCCTCGTCGACCGTGGTATCGGCCGGATCGAGCGGGTCGGTGGTCAGGAAGCAGCGCGCCCCGTTGACCAGGATATCGACCCGGTCGAAGGCGTCGATCGTCGCCGAGAGGAGATTCGCCACCGTCAGCCGCTCGCGCAGATCGCCGGTGAAGAGGAGCGCGTTGTCGTGGTCGCACAGGTCGTCGCAGCCGGCCTTCAGGCGCTTCTCGCTCATGTCGGCGAGCACGACATGGGCGCCCTCGTCGAGGAAATGGCGGGCGATGGCGTGGCCGATGCCGGCCGCGGCCCCGGTGACGATGGCGGTCCTGCCGGCGATGCTGGCGGTCATGCGGGCTGCTCCTCGCTGGGTCTGGCGCGGCGGGCGCGGACGGGACCGCCGCGGCGCGGTCGCTCGGCCATCAGGATCTTGAAGCCGTCTGCGGCCACGACCTCGCGATGGGCGGCGAAGGCCTGCGCGAGCGTCGTCTCGTAGGGCAGATGGCGGTTGGCGACAAGCCAGAGCTGCCCCGAGGGGGCGAGCATCGCGGCCGCCGCGCGCAGGAAGGCCTGGCCGAGCGCCGGCTGGCCGGCGCGGCCCTGGTGGAAGGGCGGGTTGGTGACGACGAGATCGGCAGCGATGCCGGGCAGCGGCCGCGTGGCGTCGGCCCAGTGGAAGACGGCGCGCGGGTCGGCGACGTTCGCGCGCGCGCAGTCGAGCGCGCGGGCATCCGACTCGACGAGGTGCAGCGCGGTGATCTTCGGCGCACGGGCAAGGAGCCCGGCGGCAAGCCAGCCCCAGCCCGCGCCCAGATCGACCGCCACGCCCTTCAGCCCCGAAGGCAGCGTCGCCAGCAGGAGCGCCGAGCCCGGATCCGCCCCGTCGGCGGAAAACAGCCCCGGCCGGGTGACGAAGCGCCGCCCCTCGGCATCGGCGATCTCGCGCGTCCCGGCCCGCCAGTCGGCCAGCGCCGCCGCGCCGGGCGAGGCGAACCAGGCGATCTTGCCATGGCCCTTCGAGATCGGCTCGGAAAGCCGCACCCGCCCCTTCAGCGCGCGTAGCATCGCCTCGATCCCGTCGGTCTTCTGCCCGTCGAGGATAACCGGCCCGGCGGTCGCCGCCGCGGCCTGCGCGATCAGGTCGCGCGCCTCGTCGCGGGCGCGCGGCAGGCAGACGAAGGCGGCCGCGGCCGGGCCGGCTCCGGTCGCGCAATCGTAGCCCTGTGCGGCGAAGGCGGCATGGTCGGGCGCGTGCGGCGTGACCACGCGGACCCGGTCGCGGGGCAGCGGCGAGAGGTCCTCGCCCGCGCGGGGATGGAAGACGGCGATCGGCCCCTCGGCGGGCAGCGCGAGGCCGGCCTCCAGCGCCAGGGTCAGGCGCAGGGCGCGCGGCGCCGGGTCTGGCAGGGGGGCTGACATGATCGGTGCGGGCGGGCGGCGCCGCGCCCTACTCCTTTTCCAGCGTGCACTGCAGCGGGTGCTGGTGGCGGCGGGCGAAATCCATCACCTGCGCCACCTTGGTCTCGGCCACCTCGAAGGAGAAGACGCCGACCACGGCGACGCCCTTCTTGTGCACCGTCAGCATCACGTCGAAGGCATGCGCATGGCTCATGCCGAAGAAGCGCTCCAGCACGTGCACGACGAATTCCATCGGCGTGTAGTCGTCGTTGAGCAGCAGCACCTTGTAGAGCGGCGGGCGCTGCGTGCGCGTCTTCGTCCGCGTCGCGACCGACGTCTCGCCGCCCGTGCCGTCCCTTCGGTCGGTCATCTGCGGACGCATTGCCATGTCGCTCGATCCTCGCGGTCAGATTCGCCTGTGCCAGTATATAGAGGGTGACACCCGCCTGAAAACCCTGCGCGCGCCTCACGCCATCGTGGCCAGCCGGCCCAGTGCCTCGGCCAGCCGCGCGGCCTCGTCGCGCTTGTCGGCCAGCTGCTCGCGCGCCTCGTCGACGACCTCGGGCGCGGCCTTCTCGAGGAAGCGCGGATTGGCCAGCCGCCCGTCCAGCGCGCCGATCTCCTTTTCCAGCTTCTCGTGCGCCTTCGC
>SLPP01000399.1 GCA_007131945.1 Paracoccaceae bacterium
GCGCTCGCGCCCCTCCTGGACCTCCCCGAGGACATTTGAAGGCAGGTGACATGGCGGATCGCAGCTTTCTGGACTGGCCCTTTTTCGAGCCCCGCCACCGCGACTGGGCGGCCGCGCTGGACGCGTGGTGCGCCGACAACCTGCCGGTCGATCACGCGGACGTGGACGCGGCGTGCCGCAAGCTCGTTGCCGATCTGGGTCGCGGCGGCTGGCTGAGGCCGACCGGGATCGAGGCGGGCGGGAACTTCGATCTGCGCATGCTGTGTCTCGCCCGCGAGACGCTGGCGCGCCATGACGGTCTGGCCGATTTCGCCTTCGCCATGCAGGGGTTGGGGATGGGGACGGTGAGCCTTTTCGGCAGCGATGCGCAGCGGGAATGGCTGGCCAGGACCCGCGCCGGCGCGGCGATCTCGGCCTTCGCGCTGACCGAGCCGGGCTCGGGCTCGGACGTGGCCAACTCGACCATGACCGCCGAGAAGGTGCCCGACGGCTGGCGGCTCAACGGCGAGAAGACCTATATCTCGAATGGCGGCATCGCCGACATCTACGTCATCTTCGCCCGTACCGGCGAGGCGCCGGGTGCACGGGGACTTTCGGCCTTCCTGATGCCCGCAACCGTACCGGGCTTCGAGATCCTCGAGCGGATCGAGGTCGTCGCGCCGCATCCGCTGGCGCATTTCCGGCTGACAGATGTCTTCCTGCCCGACGACGCGCTGATCGGCACGCCGGGCGCGGGCTTCAAGCAGGCGATGGCGGTGCTCGACGTCTTCCGCTCCACCGTCGGCGCGGCGGCGCTGGGTTTCGCCCGCCGGGCCCTCGACGAGGCGCTCAAGCGGGTGAAGGAGCGCCAGCTCTTCGGCGCGCCGCTCGCCGATCTGCAGATGGTGCAGGGACATCTCGCCGACATGGCGCTCGGCATCGACGCCTCGGCGCTGCTGATCTACCGCGCCGCCTGGACGCGCGACATGGGCGCGAGCCGCATCACCCGCGAGGCGGCGATGGCCAAGCTGCACGCGACCGAGACCGCGCAGCAGGTGATCGACAGCGCGGTGCAGCTTTTCGGCGGCGACGGCGTGCGCAAGGGCTTCATCGTCGAGAGCCTCTATCGCGAGATCCGCGCGCTGAGGATCTACGAGGGCGCCTCGGACGTGCAGCGGGTGGTCATCGCCCGGCAGCTGCTGGGGGCGAACTGATGTACCGCCGCGAGATCCGCATCGAGTTCAACCATTGCGACCCGGCGGGGATCGTCTTCTTCCCGCGCTATTTCGAGATGCTCAACAGCCAGGTCGAGAACTTCTTCCGCGACGTGCTCGACTACCCGTTCGAGCGGATGATGTTCGGCGACGGCCACGCCGTGCCGACCGTGCATTTCGAGATCGACTTTCGCCATCCCTCGAAACTGGGCGAGCTGGTGCGGTTCGAACTGGCGATCCGCCGGCTGGGGCGCACCTCGGTCGATCTGAACCATGTCGCGCGCGGGCCGAACGGGACCCTGCGGCTGGAAGCGCTGCAGCGCCTCGTCTGGATCGGGCACGACAAGCGCAGCACACCCTGGCCGGAGCCCCTGCGCCTCCGGCTCGCCGCCCATATGGAGGAGAAACCATGATCCACGACGTCCTGCACCCCGCCCACTGGAAGGCCACGCCCGGCTATGCGAGCGGCATCTCGGCACGCGGGCGGATCCTGTTCCTCGGCGGGCTGATCGGCTGGAACGCCGAGCAGGAATTCGAGACCGACGACTTCCTCGGCCAGGTCGACCAGGCGCTGGCCAACATCGTCGCGGTCCTGCGCGAGGGCGGCGCCGGGCCCGAGCATCTGGTGCGGCTGACCTGGTATGTCGTCGACAAGCAGGAATATCTTGCCAGTCTCTCCGATCTCGGCCGGGTCTATCGCAAGCATCTCGGCCGCAACTTCCCGGCGATGGCGCTGGTGCAGGTCGTCGGCCTCGTCGAGGATCGCGCCCGGGTCGAGATCGAGGCGACCGCGGTCGTGCCGGAATGACGCCAAGGGGGGAGAACACGATGCTGGGACCGAGCGCGCATGTCGATAGCTTCGCCCGCGACAACCTGCCGCCGCGCGATCTCTGGCCCGAGCTGAAGCTCGAGGGCTTCGACTATCCCGAGCGGCTGAACGCCGCGGTCGAACTCACCGACCGGATGGTCGCGCAGGGCTTCGGCGACCATGTCGCGCTGATCGGCAACGGGCGCGCGCGCACCTACAAGGAACTCGCCGACTGGACCAGCCGGCTGGCGCATGCGCTGACCGAGGATTTCGGGGTGAAGCCCGGCAACCGGGTGCTCATCCGCTCGGCCAACAACCCGGCGATGGTCGCCTGCTGGCTCGCCGCGACGAAGGCCGGCGCGGTCGTCGTCAACACGATGCCGATGCTGCGCGCGGGCGAGCTTGCCGCGATCGTCGACAAGGCCGAGATCAGCCACGCGCTCTGCGACACGCGGATCATGGACGAGCTGGCGACCTGCGCCAAGACATCGCGCTTCCTCAGGACCGTCGTCGGCTTCGACGGCACCGCCAACCACGATGCCGAGCTCGACCGCGTGGCGCTGTCGAAGCCCGTTCGCTTCGATGCCGTCGCCACCGGGCGCGACGACGTGGCGCTTCTGGGCTTCACCTCGGGCACGACCGGCAAGCCCAAGGCGACGATGCATTTCCACCGCGACATCCTGATCATCGCCGACGGCTACGCCAGGGAGGTGCTGAACGTCACGCCCGAGGATGTCTTCGTCGGCTCGCCGCCGCTCGCCTTCACCTTCGGGCTCGGCGGGCTCGCGGTCTTTCCGCTGCGCTTCGGGGCGACGGCCTGCCTGCTCGAGAACGCCTCGCCGCCGAACATGATCGAGATCATCGAGCAGTATCGCGCCACGGTCTGCTTCACCGCGCCCACCGCCTACCGGGTGATGCTCAAGGCGATGGACGAAGGCGCCGACCTGTCGTCGCTCCGCGCCGCCGTCAGTGCCGGCGAGACGCTGCCGGGGCCGGTCTACGACGAATGGATGGAGAAAACCGGCAAGCCGATGCTCGACGGGATCGGCGCGACCGAGATGCTGCACATCTTCATCACCAACCGCTTCGGCGATTCGCGGCCCTACTGCACCGGCCGGCCGGTGACCGGCTACGAGGCGCGGATCGTGGGCGAGGACATGGCGACGCTGCCCGATGGCGAGGTCGGCCGGCTTGCGGTGCGGGGCCCGACCGGCTGCCGTTATCTGGACGATCCCGACCGGCAGCGCGACTACGTGAAGGACGGCTGGAACCTGACCGGCGACAGCTTCTGGCGCGACGAGGAGGGCTATTTCCACTTCGCCGCGCGGTCGGACGACATGATCATCTCGTCGGGCTACAACATCGCCGGGCCCGAGGTCGAGGCGGCGCTCCTGGCGCATGACGACGTGCTGGAATGCGCGGTGATCGGCGCGCCGGATGCCGAGCGCGGCCAGATCGTCGAGGCGCATGTGGTGCTGGCCGGGGGGGTGGCGGCGGACGCGGCCACGGTCAAGCGACTGCAGGACCACGTCAAGGCGACGATCGCGCCCTACAAGTATCCCCGCCGGGTGGTCTTCACCGAGGCGCTGCCGAAGACGGCGACCGGCAAGATCCAGCGCTTCCGGCTGCGCCGGGACGGGGCCTGAGAGCCCGGGCCGGGCGGCGCGGTGCGCAAGGTTGCGCACCGGGGCCCTCGCGCGGTCTGGATGTTCCGATTTTGAGGATTTCGGGTCGGATGTGGAAAATCTCGACGCGTCCGAGGCGTTTCGTGAAAAAATTCGACAGTTTCGACACCCGGGACTTTTCGAGGTGCCTTGTGCCTTCGCGGCCGGACCACCTACCACATCTTGTGGTTTTGCCGCGGATTGCGCGACCGGCGCCGTCGCCAGCGTCGCGCGAGGATCGCCCGCGCCACCGGGCGGGGCCGCGTGCGGCCGGACCGGCGCGCGGGGTCGCGGGCGGGTCAACGCCGGCGGGTGACGTTCTGCCAGATCCAGATCAGCGCCATCGAGCCGAGCACCGCGAGCACGAAGGTCACCACCCAGCCGCCCATCGTCAGGAGCGTCCGCAGCCCCAGCCCGCCGAGAAGCGCGCCGAGCACGCCGATGCCCATCGCCGTCGGCAGGTCGGCATCGACGCGCATCAGCCGCGTGGCGACATAGCCCGCCGCCGCGCCGATCACCGCCAAGAGAAGGATGCCCGGCAGCATCTCAGCGCCACCGGCGCGGGCGCCGCAAGGGCGCGGTGCAGGATGAATTCTCGGGCCGTCGGGTCATCTCGATCTCCGTCGCATCGCGGTACCGGTCGCGCTGTATCGCGGCGGACGGCACCACCGCGGATGCAGCATGCCAAGCGATCACGGCATTTTTCGGGCGGCGGCTCACCGCTTCAGCCCCCATTCGTGCGGATTGTCGCAGGTCAGCCGGCGCATGAACAGCGGCGAGGGTAGAACGCCCACCCCGGTTTCGCGGGTCCATTCCGCCTGCAGCAGATAGGCTTCGAGCTCGGCCTCGGCGGTGCAGCGGAAGGCGCGGCCGGTGACGAACTGGAAATTGTGCACCATCTCGTGCACCAGCGTGTCGCTGCAGATGCTCAGCTCGAAATCCTCGGCCAGCAGGACGACATGCGGCAGGTAGAGCGCGTTGATGCAGTCCTGCCCCTGGTAGCCGCCGACCATCTGCGAATAGAAGACGTAGTTCAGCGTCGCGCGCGGCAGCAGGACGAAGGCGGGCAGCGGAATGTCCGGCGGATAGTCGCTGCGCGCGGCGATCCAGTCCACGATCCCGGCGACGCTGTCGAGGAAGTCCTCGGGCGGCAGCGGGTCGAAGCCCCGCGTGGGCGGCGTCGCGATGTCGAGGGGGAAGTCGTCGGCGCGCAGCTCGATGCCCCCGGCCGGCGGATTGCCCACCGCCGGCATCGCCAGCAGCGCGGCCGCAAGTGAAACTGCCAGTCCGGAAAACCTGCGCGCCCGATTCATCACCCGCCCCCGTTGCCGGGGCAACCTTACGCTGCCCGGCCACCGCGGCGGAAGCCCCGCTTTGAAGAAATGCCGCAACGCGCTAGATAACAATGACATGAGACGTCGAACCCTGCTTCTGACCGGGGCGGTGGCGGCGGCGGGCGCCGCCTGGGGGCTGCGCGGGACGGCGGTGGCGGCCGTCGATCGCGGGCTCAACCGCTTCGCCCTCGACCCCGACGCGCCCGAACCCGATGCCGCCGACCGGGCGCTGCACCGGGCGCTGTTCATCGCCGACCTGCACGCCGACAGCCTGAAATGGGATCGCGACCTGCTCACCTGGTCCGATTACGGCCATGCCGACCTGCCGCGGCTCGATGCCGGCAATACCGCGCTGCAGGTCTTCGCCATGGTCACGCATTCCCCGGTGAACCTGCCCTGGCGCGACTGCCTGCGGGCCGAGGACATCAACCACGCCGCCTGGCTGGCGGCGATCCAGGGCCGGCCGGTGCGCTCGACCCGCGGGCGGGCGTTCCACCAGATGGAGCTCTTCTGGGACGCCGTGCACCGCTCGCGGCTCTCGGACGGGCCCGAGCTGAGGCCGGTCCTGAACGCCTCGGAACTGCTGGCGCTGATCGAGGCGCGCGCCCGCGGCGAGGCGGTGATCGGCGGGATGCTGGCGCTGGAGGGCGGGCACTGGGTCGGCCAGTACGACCCCAGCCCCGGCGTCGTCTCGGCCGAGATCCGCAGCCTCTACGATCGCGGGCTGCGGGTCTTCGCCCCCGTCCACCGCTTCGACAACCCGCTCGCCGGCTCGTCCGAGGGCTGCCGCAAGTACGGGCTGACGCCGGCCGGCCGCACGGCGCTGGAAGTGGCCGAGGCGCATGGCATGGTGATCGACCTCGCCCATGCCTCGGAAGCGGCGATCCGCGACGCGGCAGGGATGCTGAAGAAGCCCTTCATCGTCTCGCATACCGGCGTGCGCGCGGTCTGCGAGGGGATCTGCCGGCCCGACCGCAACCTTTCCGACGACGCCCTGCGCGCGGTGCTCGACTCGGGCGGCGTGGTCGGCGTCGGCTACTGGGGCCATGCGGTCGGCGAGGGCGTCGCCAACATCGCCCGGGTCATGGAATACATCATGGAGATGGCCGACAAGCGCGGGCTGGCGGCGGGCGCGCATGTCGCGCTGGGCTCGGATTTCGACGGCTCGGTGGCGACGCAGATCGCCGCCGACGAGCTCGACGTGCTGACCGCGACGCTGCGGCGGGCGGGATTCGACGACGGCACGATCGCCGGGATCATGGGCCGCAATGTCTGCCGGCTCTTCGCGACGGGGCTGCCGGGGGGCAGCGCCTCGATGGCGCGCGCGGTCGGGCGGGCGCTCGATACCGGTTTCGTCTAGCGCCTGAGCGGCTGGCGTTCGAGCCGGGTGAGGCAGCGCCAGAGCCATTCCCACGGCCCCTGGCGGAAGCGGCCGAGCCAGAACCGGGCGAAGAGCATCAGCGCCGCGAAGATCCCGGCCGCGATCAGGATCACGCTCAGCGTGCCGTGCCGGCCGATCTGGCCGAACCCCCAGCCGTAGAAGACGACCTGCCCGGCGAGCCCGCCCATGAGATACCCGGTCAGCGCCATCGCGCCCAGGGGCGCGAGCCAGTCCCGCGCCCGCGCGCCGCGCCGGCCGTCGAGCCACATCGCCACCAGCGCGACATAGCCGATCGCGACCAGCGCGTCGGCGTTCTGCAGCAGCAGCCCGCCGGGCACGAGGATCAGCCCGCTCGCCCGCAGCGCCTCGAGCGCGAGCCCGACGATCACCAGCCCCCAGCCCAGGGGCGCGAGCCAGGAGCGGGCCTCGGCCAGGCGCATCGGCAGCCGGGCGAGCCCGACCGCCAGCCCGATCAGGAAGAGCGCGGCCAGTTCGGCATAGCGGATCAGCCGCAGCCCGGGGACCGTGCCCTCGCCCACCGCGCCGGTGAACAGCGCCCAGTTATGCGCCACCGTCACCGCCGGGTTCGGATGCGCGAAGGCGCGCAGGCTGGGCAGCTGGTCCTCGGCCAGCGGCGCGGGCGGGAGTTCGCCGAGAAGCGCGAAGGCGACGGGCGGGACGACCAGCAGCAGGGCGGCGAGCGCCAGGATCGCCCGGATCGGCATCAGCGCGGCGACGGGCAGGAAGAGGCCGAGCACCGCGTAGGTGGTCAGGATGTCGCCCCAGAAGAAGAAGGCCGCGTTGAAAAGTCCGAGCCCGCCGAGGATCGCCAGCCGGCGCAGGTACATCGCCACCCAGGGCTCGCCGCGCGCCTTCATCCGGCCGATGAGCAGCGTGAAGCTGATCCCGAACATCAGCGAGAAGGCGGCGAGCGCCTTGCCCTCGACCAGCACCGCGATCAGGTAGGCGACCACCCGGTCGGCCGGGCCGTGGATCACCGCGCGCATCTCGGGCGTCAGGTAGGTCAACCCGGCGATGGTCAGCATGTTGACCGTCAGCACGCCGATCAGCGCCACCGCCCGCGTCGCATCGAGCGTGACCAGGCGCGCGTCCGGGCGCCGCCCGGATTGCACCATGGCCGGGATATCGGGGGCCTGTGGCGTGCTGCCCTCCCTCGGTCGGTCGGCCGCGGCGCCGGCCGGGTCGCGTCAGGCGCGAATCGTCTGCCCCTCGGGCGCCGGTGCCGCGGGCCCAGCCTCGATCCCAGCCTCGATCCCAGCCTCGATCCCGGCCTCGACCTCGGCCGCGATCTCGGCGCGCGACTTGCGGGCGCGCTCGGTGGCGGACTTGAGCTGCCCGCAGGCGGCCATGATGTCCTCGCCGCGCGGGGTGCGGATGGGCGAGGCGTAGCCCGCCTTGTGGACGATGTCGGCGAAGGCCTCGATCCGCGCCCAGTCCGAGCGCTCGTAGGGCGCGCCGGGCCATTCGTTGAACGGGATCAGGTTGATCTTGGCCGGGATGCCGGCGATCAGCTTCACCAGCCGGCGGGCATCCGCGTCGGAATCGTTCACGCCCTTGAGCATGACGTACTCGAACGTGATCCGCTCGGAATTCGACAGCCGCGGATAGTCGCGCAGGGCCGCCAGCAGCGTCGCGATGTTCCAGCGCCTGTTGATCGGCACCAGCTTGTCGCGCACCGCGTCGGTGGTGGCATGGAAGGACACCGCCAGCAGGCAGCCGATTTCCGTTGCCGTGCGCGCGATCTCGGGCACCACGCCCGAGGTCGAGAGCGTGATGCGCCGCCGCGACAGGCTCAGCCCCTCGCCGTCCATCACCACCTGCATCGCGTCGCGCACGTTCTCGAAATTGTAGAGCGGCTCGCCCATGCCCATCAGCACGACATTGGTGATCGCCCGATCCTCGCGCTTCGGCGCACCGGGCACCGGCCATTCGCCGAGGTCGTCGCGCGCCACCATCACCTGGCCGACGATCTCGGCCGCGGTCAGGTTGCGCACCAGCTTCTGCGTGCCGGTATGGCAGAA
>SLPP01000408.1 GCA_007131945.1 Paracoccaceae bacterium
CGCAAGGAGCGCAAGGCCAATGCCGACCGGCGGCGCCGGCAACTGATCGAGGCGACGCTGCGCTCGGTCGTCCGGCACGGGCTGGCGCGCACAACACTGGCCACGGTGGCGCGCGAGGCGGGGCTCTCGCAGGGGGTGGCGGTGTTCTACTTCCAGACCAAGCAGGGCCTCTTCGATGCGGCGCTGCGTCATGCCTACCGCCGCTACGAGGCGAACTGGATGGCGGCGCTCGAGACGGCGGGGCCGCGTCCCGCCGACCGGCTGCTGGCGCTGCTCGACGCCGATTTCCGGCCCGAGGTCTGCAGCCGCGACGCGCTGGCGGTCTGGTTCGCCTTCTGGGGCGAGCTGAAGACGACCGACACCTATGCCGCGATCGCCGCCGATTTCGACGCGCGCCGGTTCGCGGTCCTGCGGCAGACCTGCCTCGACCTGACCGGCGATGCCGACGAGGCGGAGCGGCTGGCCGGCTGGATCGACACGTTCTGCGACGGCTACTGGCAGCGGCTCTACCTGTTTCCGAAGAGCCATTCGCCCGAGGAGGGCCGGCGGGCGCTGCGCGCGCTTCTGGCCCGGCTGATGCCGGATCGCGCGCCCTTCGACCCGCCGGCCTGAGCCTGCGCCACGGATCCGGGCGTCCGAAGAAACCCTCGTCGCGGGCTTCGGGACGGCGCGGGGACGGCGCGGGTGCGCAAATTGCGCACGCGTGGCAAGTGCATGAAAACATGAGAAAACCTTGTAAATCGTAACCATTTGGAAACCGTTCCCGGGCGCCGGGAACGGCCGGCGGCGGCGGCCGGTCGGGTCCGGTCGGCTCCGGTCGGCTCCGGTCGGCTCCGGTCGGGCCGCGCGGGCAGGCGAGAGGGATGGCGCGCGCCAACCCGTCCGGGGCCTGCGGCAAAGCTTTCGTTGCGGTTAACGGGCGCGTCTTCTTTCGTGATGTCAATGACTTGCGGGATGGTCCAAATTTGGACCCGCGCCATTCGCCCGCCCCGCGGCGGGTGGGTGTACGGCAGCGCAGGCCCGGGGGCGGCGCGCGGTGCCGGCCTCAGCCGAAATGCAGGCTCTTGACCTCCTGGTAGTCCTCGATCCCCATCAGCCCGCCCTCGCGTCCGTTGCCCGAGGCCTTGTAGCCGCCGAAGGGCGTGCCCCAGCCCAGCCCGCCGCCGTTGACATGCACCGCCCCCGCGCGCAGCCGGGCGGCGACGCGCTCGGCCCGTTCGGCATCGCCGGTCTGGATATAGGCGGCGAGGCCGTATTCGGTGTCGTTGGCGATGTCGATCGCCTCCGCCTCGTCGGCAGCCGGCAGGATCGACAGGACCGGCCCGAAGATCTCCTTCCGCGCGATCTGCATGTCGTTCGAGACATCGGCAAAGACGGTCGGGCGGGCATACCAGCCCTGGTTCAGCCCCGAAGGCCGGCCCGGCCCGCCGGCGACGAGGCGCGCGCCCTCCTCGATCCCGGTCAGGATCATCGCCTGCACCCGGTCCCATTGCAGCTTGTCGAAGAGCGGGCCGATATGGTCGCCCTCGCGCCTGGGGTCGCCGACGCCGGTGCGCTCGGCGGCGTCGCGGGCGATCTCGACGGCGTCGTCGTAGCAGGCGCGCTCGACGATGAGCCGGGTCGGCGCGTCGCAGGACTGCCCGGAATTGAGGAAGCACTCCGCCACCGAGGCGCGCACGCGCTCCTCGAGCGCCGCGCCGCAATCGGCGAAGACGAGGTTGGGCGACTTGCCACCGAGTTCCAGCGTCACGCGCTTCACCGTGTCGGCCGCCGATTTCGTCACCGAGGTGCCGGCCCGTGTCGAGCCGGTGAAGGAGACCATGGCGAGCGCGGGGTGACGGGCGAGCGCATCGCCGACTTCGGGCCCGGTGCCGAAGACCAGCGCGAAGGCGCCGGGCGGCACGCCGGCCTCGTGCAGGATCTCGGCATAGATCCGGGCGGAGAGCGGCGTGTGCTCGGACGGCTTCAGGATCGCCGGGCAGCCGGTGGCCAGCGCCGGCAGCACCTTGAGCGCGATCTGGTTGATCGGCCAGTTCCACGGCGTGATGAGCCCCACCGGGCCGATCGGTTCGCGCACCAGCGTGTCGCCGTTGGAAAGCTTCCAGCGCTCCTCCTGCGCCTCCAGCGCCTCGATGAAGCCATCGGCATGACCGATCCCGGCCTCGGCCTGCATTGCGCGCGACATCTCGATCGGGGCGCCCATCTCGCGCGTGATCGCCTGCGCGAGATCCTCGCGCCGGACCTCGGTGACGGCGCGGATGCGGCGCAACAGGTCGAGCCGTTCGGCCTTGCGCCAGCGCCCGAACGTCTCGAAGGCGGCGACGGCGGCCTCGGCGGCACGGTCGACATCGGCGGCGGTGCCGAGCGCGACGGTGCCGATCCGGGCATCCTCGGCAGGGTCCATGATCGGCATCGTGTCGGTGCCGAGCGGCGAGACCCATTCGCCGCCGATGTAGAACTGTGTCGCGTCCATCGCGCCCTCCCCGATCTGCTTTCGGGCGCAGTCTGGCACATCCGGCGGGTGCGTGTCAGCGGTGGTTTCGCGCGAAAACGCGCCACGTCCCCGCGCCCCCCAGACCCCCGCCCGCCGGGCCCGCTTGCGTCGCGCCGCGGGTCGGCCGGGCGCGATTGACGCCGCGGCGCGGCGGCGCTTAGACTGCGCCGCGTCTGGCACGGGGGATTCGCGGCATGGACGGCGACGGCGATACCGGAACCGCGGGGCGGTTCGGCGCGCCCGTTCGCGGCTTCTTCGGCCGCCCGATCTTTCGCGACGCCTCGGTGCGCGCGCTCGAACGGGTCGGCGTCATCGATGTCGGGTCGAACTCGGTGCGGATGGTGGTCTTCGACGGCGCCGCGCGCTCGCCCGCCTTCTTCTTCAACGAGAAGATCATGTGCGGCCTCGGCCGCGGCATGGCGCAGTCGGGCCGGCTGAACGCCGAGGGGCGCAGCCGCGCGGTCGCCGCGATCAAGCGCTTCGCGCTGCTCGCGCACGAGATGAACCTCACGAGCCTCACCATGGTCGCCACCGCCGCGGTGCGCGAGGCCGAGGACGGCCCCGGGTTCAAGGCCGAGGTCGAGGCCGAGACCGGTCTCGAGATGCTGGTGATCGACGGCGAGGAGGAGGCGCGGCTCTCGGCGCAGGGGGTGCTCCTCGGCTGGCCGGGGGCGCGCGGGCTCGTCTGCGACATCGGCGGTTCGTCAATGGAACTGGCCGAGATCGGCGACAACACGGTCGGCCGGCGGGTGACCTCGTCGCTGGGCCCGTTCCGCCTGCAGCTGGTCCCCGGCGGAAAGAAGGGCGTGAAGGCGCATGTCGGGGACACGCTGAAGGCGCTGCGGCGGCAGCTCGACGGGGACGAGCATGCGCATCTCTACCTGGTCGGCGGGTCGTGGCGGGCCTTCGCGCGGCTCGACATGCACCGGCGCGGCTATCCGCTGACCGTGCTGCACGAATACGCGATGACGCCGAAGGCGATCCGCAAGACGATCGACTGGCTTGCGGAGCAGGACCTGAAGAAGCTGCGCGACGCCACCGGCCTCTCGCCCGAGCGGCTGGCTCTGGTCCCGCTGGCCACGGTCGTGCTGCGCCAGTTGCTCAACGTCTTCCGGCCGAAGATGATCTATGTCTCGAGCTACGGCATCCGCGAGGGGATCCTGTTCGAGCAGATGCCCGACGCGCTGCGCGGCCGCGACCCGCTGATCGAGGCCTGCCGGTTCTACGAGACGGCGAATGCGCGCCTGCCCGGCTTCGGCAAGAAGCTGTTCCACTTCCTGATGCCGCTTTACCGCAACGCCAGCGTCGAGCGGCTGCGGCTGGTCAAGGCCGCCTGCCTGCTGCATGACGTGAACTGGCGGGCGCATCCCGACTACCGGGCGGAAAGCTGCTTCGACACCGCGACGCGGGCCAATCTCGGCGGGCTCGACCACAAGGGGCGGGTCTATCTGGGGCTGGCGCTGATGAACCGCTACAAGAACGGCGGCACCGATGGCCGGCTGACGCCGCTGCTGACGCTGCTGGACTGGGACGAGATCCGCCACGCGATCATGCTCGGCCGGGCGATGCGTTTCGGCGCCATGCTCTCGATCGGCGGGCCGGAATCGGCGGGCGAGCTGCGCTTCTATCCGAAGAAGAAGGTGCTGGAACTGATCCTGCGGGCCGAGCTGCGGGATCTCTACGGCGAGGTGGCGCAGCAGCGGTTCACCGCGCTGGCGAAGACGCTGGGGGTGACGCCGAGCGTCCGCATCGCCCGGGCTCAGAGTTCGAAGGGGTCGGTGACTGGTGGTTCGTCCGGCGAGGGCTCGGGTTTCGGGGGCTGAGTGCGGCGGCGGATGATGATGTCGCCATTGGGCAGCATCTCCGGCGCGTGCCAGCCGCTCAGATCGCCCAGCATCTCGCCGAGCGCGTCGAAGCCGGGCTCGAGCCGTCCCATCAGCCGGTCGATCAGCGCCTCGAGGCGTTCCTGCGCGGTCGGCTCGTCGCGCGCCGGCGCCTCGGCCAGGGCGAGGCCGGGCAGGACGAGGGCGAGGACGAGCGGGGCAACGAGACTGCGGGACATCGGCGGGCACCTCCTGCCGAGTCATCTGGGATCCGCCGCCCTGCGGTTCAAGCGGCGTGGCGCGCCTGCACCGCCTCCCAGGCGCTGTTGAGCGCCTTCAGACGCGCCTCTGCCACGCGCACCGCCTCCTCGGGCACGCCGCGGGCGCGCAGCGCGTCGGGGTGGCTTTCGCGCACCATCCGGCGGAAGGCGCGGCGCGCCTCGGCGAGGCTCGCCGTCGGCGGCAGTTCGAGCACCGCCAGCGGATCCGGTTCGGCGCCGGGCACGACGCGTGCCCTGAGGGCGCGGAAACAGGCCTCGGTCAGCCCGAAGATGCGCGCCACCTCGTGCAGGAATTCCTCCTCGGCGGGGTGGAAGTCGCCATCGGCGATGGCGACGTGAAAGAGCCCCTCCAGCAGGTCCTGCAGGACCGGATCGCGCGGCGGGAACATCGACGCGATCTTGCGCGCATAGGCGTCGAAGCCGGCGACGTCCTGACGCGCCAGGTTGAAGACGCGCGCGGCGTTGCGCTCCTCGCCCGGCGGGATGGTGAAGATGGCGCGGAACATGGCGACCTCGTCCCTGGTCACCCGCCCGTCGGCCTTGGCGAGCTTCGCCCCCAGCGCGATCACCCCGATGGCGAAGGCGACCGACCGTTCGGGGGGCGTGCGCAGCCGGTCGAAGACCGCGCTCAGCGGCTCGCCGTCGCGCAGGGCGGCAAGCGCCGCCGAGATGCGGGACCAGATCGACATGCATTCATCCTAGCGCATCCGAAACGCCTTGCCCATGCGGCGCGTCGAGGATTTTCTGCATGAAGACAAGATCGTGGTAGCGGTCGAACTTCCAGCCGGCCTCGCCGATGCGGCCGACCTCGATGAAGCCGAGCCGCGCGTGAAAGGCGATCGCCGCCCGGTTCGCGCCGCTGAGCCCGCCGATCAGCTGGTGCATCCCGCGGCCGCGGGCGTGTTCGGCGAGCGCCGTCATCAGCGCCCGCCCCAGTCCCCGCCCGCGCGCCGCCGGCGCCAGGATGATCGTGTGCTCCATCGTGCGCGAATAGCCGGGCCCGCCGCGGAACTGGAAATAGCTGGCAAAGCCCGCGATGCCGCCCGCCGCGGCCGAGACGAGGAAGGCATGACCCGCCGCCCGCCGCGCGTCGATCAGCGCGGCGATCTCGGCCGCGGTCTTCTCGCGCGAGGTGAAGGTGAGGTCGGTGTCGCGGATGATCGGGTTCCAGATCGCGGCGATGGCGGCGGCATCCTCGGGACGCGCGTCGCGGATCACGCCAGCACCCGCGCGCCCCGCGGCGTGTCGAATTCGGCGGCGATATGCGGCGCGGCGCTGAGCGTGACGGCAAGGCGCGGCTCGTCGATCAGCGGCGCGAGCGCGGCGCGCAGCGCGCCCGCCTCGGGGTGGCCGAGCACCAGCCGGCGGAGCCGCACCCCGCGATCGGGCAGCGCATCGGCGGGATGCGCCGGGCCCTTCCAGGCGATCAGCGCCGGGTAGAGGCCGGCGAAGGGCAGAAGCCCGGTATCGGGGATCGCCATGTCCCAGGCGTAATCGCCGCGCGTCAGCGCATGCGGCTGGCCGGCACCGGCGGGCGCGCGGGCAAGCGCCGTCATCAGCGCCGCGGTCCGCGCGATCCAGGCGCAGGGCCGGGGCGGGCCGGCGAACTCGTCGAGGGCGAACCAGCGCGGACGTCCCGGACCGGCGGCGTCGGGATCGATGGCGATCAGTTCCAGATACTCGCCGGGCCCCAGCGACAGCAGCCGGTTGTGTGTGCCCATCGTCGGGTGCCGTCCGCCGGGTTCGAGCGGCACGCCGAGCGCCTCCTCGACCGCCTGCACCCCTTCCTCCAGCGCCTCGGCGCCGATCGCCAGGTGATCGAAGCTCAGCATCAGGCCCCCCCGCGCGTTTGCCCCATCATGGGCGCGAAAGCGGCGCAGGCCAAGGGGTCAGGACGCGATCAGGTGGCGGTCGAGGAAATCCAGCAGCCGGCGCCAGAAGAGGGGCTCGGCGTCGAAGTCGAAGCCATGCTCCTGACCCTCGGCGATGTGGAGATCGGCCGGTCGGCCGGCCGCGGCGAGGCGCTCGGCCAGAGCGCGCGTCCGGTCGACCGGCACGATCGGATCGGCGGTGCCGTGGGACAGGAAGACCGGGATCGTGCAGTCCTCGACCGGAATCGCCGATCCGGGCGCCAGCCGGTCGTCCCGGCCGGGCCAGCTCCAGGCGCGCGGCCCGGCCGGATCGGTGTCGAGCCGCACCACGCCCTTGGCGAGCGCGGCGCGGAAGGCCACGGGATCGAAGGCGCCGGTGACGAGGCCCGTGGGCGCATGCGCCGCGACGCAGGCGAAGGGCGCCTCCGCCCCGGCCAGCGCGGCGAGGATCAGCGCCGCCTCGCCCCCCTTCGACCAGCCGAGGAGCCCGACCCGCCCCGAGGCGCGGGGATGGCCGGCGAGCGCCCGCCCGGCCTCGAGCAGCGGCGGCAGCGGCACGTCGCGGATCGGCCCGGCGGCGAAGAAGTCGCCCGCGCCGTATTCGGCGGCGAGCGCGAGATGGCCGTGGGCGGCGAGGATCGCGGCGAAGCGGTGCGACCAGCCGGCCATCGGCCCCTCGGCCCCGTGCAGGACGACGACGCCCGGCAGGTCCCGGCCCGCGCCGGGCCCGTAGAGGGCGCCGTGCGCACCGAATTGCTGGAGCGTCAGTCCGGCCATGACCCGTCGCTGATCAGGCCGCGTCGCTTCCGCGGGCTTCGCGGATCAGGCGCAGGATGTCGCGGGCGGCGGCGGGGATGTTGGTGCCCGGCCCGAAGATCGCCTTGACCCCTTTCTCGCGCAGGAAGGCGTAGTCCTGTTGCGGGATGACGCCGCCGCAGATCACCAGGATGTCGCCCGCGCCCCGGTCCTTCAGCGCCTGCACCAGCTTCGGCGCCAGCGTCTTGTGGCCGGCCGCCTGGCTGGAGATGCCGACGACATGCACGTCGTTGTCGATCGCGTCCTGCGCCGCTTCCTCGGGCGTCTGGAAGAGCGGGCCGACATCGACGTCGAAGCCGATATCGGCAAAGGCGGTGGCGATCACCTTGGCGCCGCGGTCGTGGCCGTCCTGGCCCATCTTGACGACCAGCATCCGTGGCCGCCGCCCCTCGGCCTCGGCGAACTGCTCGACGTCGCGCTGGATCGCGGCGAAATCGTCGTCGCCCTCGTAGGCCGCGCCGTAGACGCCGGCCAGCGTCTTCACCTCGGCCCGGTGACGGCCGAACACCTTTTCCATCGCCATGCTGATCTCCCCCACGCTGGCGCGGGCCCGCGCCGCCTCGACTGCCGCCTCTAGCAGGTTGCCACCCTCGCGCGCGCGGCGTTCGAGTTCCGCGAGCGCGGCATCGCAGGCCGCCTGGTCGCGGCTGCCGCGCACGCGCTCCAGCCGCGCGATCTGCGACTGCCGCACTTTTTCGTTGTCGATCTCGAGGATCTCGATCGGGTCTTCCCTTTCCTTGCGGTACTTGTTGACGCCGACGATCACCTCCTCGCCGCGGTCGATCATCGCCTGCCGGCGCGCGGCCGTCTCCTCGATCCTGAGCTTGGGCATGCCGCTGGCCACCGCCTTGGTCATGCCTCCCATTTCCTCGACTTCCTCGATCAGTTCCCAGGCCTTTTCCGCTAGGTCCGCTGTCAGTTTCTCGACATAGTAGCTGCCGGCCAACGGATCGACGACATGCGTGATCCCGGTCTCCTCCTGCAGGATCAACTGCGTGTTGCGCGCGATCCGGGCGGAGAATTCGGTGGGCAGCGCGATCGCCTCGTCGAGCGCGTTGGTGTGCAGCGACTGGGTGCCGCCGAGGACCGC
>SLPP01000413.1 GCA_007131945.1 Paracoccaceae bacterium
GTGCTGGGCGAGGTGCACGGGGGGTTCGGGGGGCGGGTAGCCCCCCGACGCCGGCTCGATCTCAGCCGCCCAGCGGCCGGAGCAGCGCGCGGCTGATGATATGGCGCTGGATCTCGCTCGTGCCCTCCCAGATGCGCTCGACGCGGGCGTCGCGCCAGATGCGCTCGAGCGGCAGTTCGTCCATCAGCCCCATGCCGCCGTGGATCTGGATCGCCTCGTCGGCGATCATCGCCAGCGCCTCGCTCGCCTTCAGTTTCGCCATCGCCATGTCGGCCTCGGTGACGCTGCCCTGCTCGAGCTTCCAGCCGGCCTCCCAGGTCAGGAGTTCCGCCGCCTTCAACTCGGTCGCCATGTCGGCGAGCTTGAAGCCGACACCCTGGAACTTGCCGATCTGCTGGCCGAACTGGCGCCGCTCGGCGGCCCAGGAAAGCGCGTGGCCGAGCGCCCGGTCGGCGCGGCCGAGGCAGGTGGCGGCGACCTGCAGGCGGGTCGCGCCGAGCCACTGCGCGGCGACCTCGAACCCCCCGTGCACCTCGCCCAGCACGTTCCCGGCCGGCACCCGGCAGTCGTCGAATTCGAGGATCGAGTTCGAGTAGCCGCGGTGGCTGACATTCCGGTAGCCCTCGCGCACGGTGAATCCCGGCGTGCCCTTGTCGACGAAGAAGGCGGTAATCTTCTTCTTGCGCCCGCGCGGCGTCTCCTCCTCGCCCGTCGCCATGAAGGCGATGGTGAAGCCGGCGATGTCGGCGTGGGAGATGAAATGCTTGGTACCGTTCAGGACCCAGTCGGTGCCGTCCGGACGCGCGGTGGCGGACATGCCGCGCAGGTCCGACCCGGCGCCGGGTTCGGTCATCGCCAGGCAATCCCAGGTCTCGCCGCGGATGCAGGGCATCAGGTATCGCTCGCGCTGCTCGGGCGTGCCGGCGAGCAGGATGTTCGAGGGGCGCGCGACGCAGGTCCAGTGCAGCGCGTAGTTGGCGCGTCCAAGCTCGCGCTCGTAGAGCAGCCAGGTGAGCGTGTCGAGGCCCGCGCCGCCGACCTCCTCGGGCATGTTGGCGGCGTAGAGGCCGGCCGCGATCGCCTTCGCCTGCAATTCGCGGATCAGCTCCATCGGCAGATGGCCGGTGCGCTCGACGCTGGCCTCGTGCGGGTAGAGTTCGGTCTCGACGAAGGCGCGCGTCGTCTCGACGATCATCCGCTGCTCGTCGGTCAGGGCGAAATGCATCAGGTCTTCCTTTGTCCGACATGGCGGCCGGCGGCCGGCGGGCGGGCGAGCGCCGCATGGGCTTCGGCGATGGGCATCAGCCGCGCCAGAACCTCGGGCGCGGCGGGACAGGCGCGGCCGGCTTCCATGTCGACATGCAGCAGCATCTGTTCGAGCGTCGCCACGGCCTGCCCGTCGCGCTCGATGCGGATGAAGACATGCAGCCGCTTCTCGTCGGCGCCCAGCACCTGCACCGAGCCGGTCAGCCGGTCGCCAAGCTTCGCCTCGCCGAGATGCATGATGTGGGTCTCGGCGGTGTAGTAGCTGTGCCCGGCGGCAACATAGTCCATGCCGGCGCCGATGTGGCGCAGGAAGGCGTCGGTGGTCTCGGAACTTGCGAAGAGGTAGCGGCTTTCGGTCATGTGGCCGTTGTAGTCGATCCAGCCGGGGAGCACCTGCATCCGCGCCATGACCATCGGCGCGGCGGTCTCGGGCGTGGGCTCGGGCGTGGGATCGGGCGCGGCCTCGCGCAGCCGCGCGTCATGCTCCAGCAGCACCCGTCCCGCGCCCCAGTTCCGCTCCTTCAGGACGCGCAGGAACCCCACAAGGTTGGCGTCGCGGATGCGTTCGAGCTCGCGGATGGAAAGTTGCCCCGATTGCGCGTCGGACTGCCCGGCGATCAGCTCGACAAGTTCGTCGTCGAACTCGGGCACGTCCATCAGCTTCGTCCAGGGCCAGGCGAGGGCCGGGCCGAACTGCGCCAGGAAATGCCGCATGCCCGCCTCGCCGCCGGCGATCCGGTAGGTCTCGAACAGGCCCATCTGCCCCCAGCGCAGGCCGAAGCCCATGCGGATCGCCTCGTCGATCTCCTCGGTCGTGGCGATGCCGTCCTTCACCAGCCACAGCGCCTCGCGCCAGACGGCCTCGAGGAAGCGGTCGGCGATATGGGCGTCGATCTCCTTGCGCACATGGAGCGGGAACATGCCCAGAGCGACCAGCACCGCCTTCGCCCGTTCGATCGCCGCGGTGTCCGAGGCGGGCGACGGCACCACCTCGACCAGCGGCAGCAGGTAGACCGGGTTGAAAGGATGCGCGACGAGGATGGCGCCAGGGTTCCGCGCGCCCTCCTGGAGCTGCGACGGCCGGTAGCCCGAGGTCGAGGAGCCGAGCGGTATCTCCGGCACGGCGGCCTGGATCTCGGCATAGACGCGGTGCTTCAGGTCCAGCCGTTCCGAGACCGATTCCTGGATATAGTCGGCGCCCGCGACCGCGTCGGCGATACTGGCGGCGTAGCGCAGACGCCCCTCGGCCGGCATCGGCGTGTCGGAGAGCGCCGGCAGGCTGGCGCGGGCATTGGCCAGCACCTCGGCGATCTTGCGCTCGGCCTCGGGATCGGGATCGAAGATGGCGACATCCCAGCCATTGAGCAGGAACCGCGCGGCCCAGCCGCCGCCTATGACGCCGCCGCCGATGAGTGCTGCCCTGGGCATCAGTGCCTCGTCCGTTGAAGTGCGCTCGGGTCGTAGCCGTTCGCCGCGAGTACCCCGCGGGCGGTCGCCAGCCGGTCCTCGGGGATCGCGGGGTCGCGGTGCAGGATCCAGCCGGCGCGACCGCCGGGCGTGCCGACAACGGCGCTGCCATAGTCCTCGGCCACCCACAGGACCCAGTAGTCGCCGGCGAAGGGGATCCGGCCCAGCCGCACCTTCAGCCGGCCGGGCTCCACGACCTCGGCGGTGCCGGCGATCTGCGATACGGGTCCGTCGGGGTCGCCGCGCCGGCAGGTATTGACCACGCCGATCGTGCCGTCTGCGCGCAGGGCGTAGTCGGCGGTCGTCGCCGTGCAGCCGCGCTGGAACGAAACCGGGAAGCTCGCCACCTCGTACCAGCGGCCGGTATAGCGTTCGAGATCGAGCCGGGAGACGGTCTGCATGGGCACGGAGGTGTCGCGATAGACCGGCCCGCAGGCAGCGAGCGCCAGGACCGCGGCCAGCGCGAGGCGGATCATGCCGGCGCCCGTTTCTCGACCTGCAGTCGGGCGCGGACCTCGTCCGGGCCGACGACCCGGGCGCCCATGTTCTCGATGATCGTCACCGCGCGTTCCACGAGTTGCGCGTTCGTCGCCAGCACGCCCTTCTCGAGGAACAGGTTGTCCTCGAGCCCGACGCGGACATTGCCGCCGGCGAGGATGGCGGCCGCGACATAGGGCATCTGGTTGCGCCCGAGCGAGAAGCCCGACCAGTGCCAGCCGGCGGGGACGTTGTTGACCATCGCCATGAAGGTGTTGAGGTCGTCGGGCGCGCCCCAGGGCACGCCCATGCAGAGCTGCACGAGGACCGGCTCGGGAATGATCCCCTCCTCGACCAGTTGCTTCGCGAACCACAGATGGCCGGTATCGAAGGCCTCGATCTCGACCCTGACGCCGCTTTCGACCATGCGGCGGGCCATGTCGCGCAGCATGCCCGGCGTGTTGACCATGATGTAGTCGGCCTCGGCGAAGTTCATCGTGCCGCAGTCGAGCGTGCAGATCTCGGGCCGGCAGTCGACGACATGGGCGACGCGCTCGGCCGCGCCGATCATGTCGGTGCCGGCGACGGGAGGCAGCGGCGCTTCGGTGCCGCCGAGCGTCAGGTCGCCGCCCATGCCGGCGGTCAGGTTCAGGACCAGGTCAGTGTCCGAATCCCGGATCCGCTCGGTCACCTCGCGATAGAGCGCGGGGTCGCGGGCGGGCTTGCCGGTCTCGGGGTCGCGGACATGGCAGTGGACGATCGCCGCGCCGGCCTTCGCCGCCTCGATCGCGGCCGCGGCGATCTGCGCCGGGGAACGGGGGACATGCGGGCTTCGCTCCTGCGTGCCGCCCGAGCCGGTAACGGCGCAGGTGATGAAGACCTCGCGGTTCATGGAAAGCGGCATGGCCGGTCCTTTCAGCTGACGATCGGTGCTCGTGCGCAGATTTGCGCGTCAAAGCGGGCGATGTCCACCCGAAGCCGACATCCCGGAGGCGGTGCTGCGACGGACCGCGGTCGACACCCGGCCTGCGAGACTGCTTGCTTTTCGAAGGGAAAAGGCGCATCCTTCCCACATTGTTTCCCCTTTCTCCGTACATCTCAGACTGTCGGCGCTCGATCATCCCCATGGAGGGACTTATGACGCGTTTCCTGACTGTTGCTGGGCTTCTAATGGTCATCTCTCCCACTGCGGTCGCCTTCGACATCGACGAAGCCATCCGCATGTGTGCCGCGCATCCGAACTGCTTTCACGGCGAAAGAGACGCGGGAGGTGGGCTTACGCTCGTCATCGGCGGCAGCCCGAATCATTCGGCCTATCTCCGTTGCCCGCAGGCCGGAGACTGCTTGCCGATCCGTCGCTTGGACCGCAGCCGGCTCGAGCCGGTCGATCAGGTCGACGGTCAGTTGGTTTCACCGCCACCGCGAAACACGCCGCGGCGGGTAGGCTGGTACAGGTCGGGCAGGTGACCGCCTGAACCCGCGCGACTTCGCACCGGAGTGCAGCGTGCTCCCGGGCACTCCCGGCGGCCAGGAACCGGTATCTCCGTGCCGGCAGGGAGATGCCGTTTCGATCGGCCGGACAGGATCGGTCGGGAGGTTCGGCGGGCTCAGGCGGCTTCAAGCAGCCGGAAGCTCAGCGCCGGGTAGAGGGCGGAGAGCTCGCTGACGATGAGTTCTCCGCGCGGGAGCGGCTTCGTCAGCGCATGCACCGCGCCGCGATAGCCGAAGCCCTCCAGCGTGCCGGCAAGATCGACCAGGTCCCAGTTCGGCGCGATCAGCGGCGCGACGACGACATCCGGCCGCACGGTCTGCAGCATCGCCGCCGAAAGCAGCCGCCGATGCGTGATCACCACGGTCTGCACGCCGGGGCGCGGCACCAGCAGCGAGAGCACCGGCGACGCCTCGATCAGCAGGACGGAACCGGCCTCGGCCAGTTCGTCGCGGCTGTCCAGCCGCCGCGGCTCGAGCGCGGCCTGGCGATTCGTCAGAGGCATGCAGCTGCTCTACCGCGGATGCACCCAACTCTATCCGGAAAGAGTGTTAACAGGAGATTAACGAATTGGGATGCCACGAAAACCGTCCGGTGGGCTTGAGGTTGCGCTTGCGCGGGATTGCGCCGGTTCCCTGTCCTCGCCCGGACCGTTCGGGCGGTGCCGCTCAGCGCCGCCGGTCGCGCCGGGCCTGCATCGGCTGGAAGGCCACGGCGACATGTGCCTCGCAATAGGGCTTGCCCGGAACCACCGGCAGCCCGCAGAACCAGAATTCCGAGGTCGCCGGGTCGCCGATCGGCCATTTGCATGTGCGTTCGGTCAATTCCATGAGCTTGAGCTTGCGCGCGCTCTTCTCCACCTCGCGCACATTGGCCAGCGCCTCGGGGCTGATCTCGTTGGCGGAGGGCTGCGGTGGCAGCGGCTGGCCCGCGGGCACGATCGGCCGGCGCCCGGGCATCGGCACGACATTCTCGGATGGCTGTTCGGGCTGGGCCTCGACGGCCGCCACGACCGGTTCGTCCGGAGCGGGCACCTCCGCCGCTACCGGGGCCGCCTCGGTCTCGGCCACGGCGGGCTCGGCCTCTGTCGCCTCCGCCGTCTCGCCGCCGGCGGGCTCGGAATTGTTGCGACTCGACAGGCCCAGCCGGTGCACCTTGCCGATCACGGCGTTGCGCGTGACCGAACCCAGTTCCTTGGCGATCTGAGAGGCCGACTTGCCCTCGATCCACATCTTCTTCAGCAGCTCCACGCGCTCGTCGGTCCAGGACATGCTTCGGCTCCGGGAAGGGCGGCGCAAGGGCCCGTTGGGCGACACCGCGGTCTTGACTTTCGGCCATTCTATCGGCGACGGGCTGAGATACAAGGATCGGCCGGGCAAGGCAAGGCGCCCGAGCATGGCGGGAGACGGGAATGGGCCGAGGCGCGCGGACGGGAACGGGTGCGGCACAGGCCGCCCGGGCGATGGGCGAGCGCCGCTTCGGCCGGGTGAACTGGCTCGGACTGCAGACGCTGGCGCTGCGCGAGACGCGGCGCTTCCTCGCGGTCTGGACGCAGACGCTGGCCGCGCCGCTGGTCACGGCGGGGCTGTTCCTGGCGATCTTCACGCTGGCGATCGGACCGGCGCGCGGCGAGGTGATGGGGGTGGCCTTCACCCATTTCCTGGCACCGGGGATCCTGATGATGACGGTGATCCAGAACGCCTTCGCCAATACCTCGTCCTCGATCGTGATCGCCAAGGTGCAGGGCAACATCGTCGACACGCTGATGCCGCCCCTCTCGGCGGGCGAGCTGGTCGCGGGTTTCCTGGCCGGGGCGGCGGCGCGCGGGCTGGTCGTCGCGGTGCTGATCGCGCTCGCGCTCTGGCCAGCGCTCGGGATGGTGCCGGCGCATCCGCTCTGGCTACTCGCGATCACGCTGGTCGGCGCCTGCATGCTGGGCGCGCTGGGGATCGTCGCCGGCATCCTGTCGAACAAGTTCGACCAGATCGCCGCGATCACCAACTTCGTCGTCACGCCGCTCGCGTTTCTTTCGGGGACGTTCTACACGCTCGACGCGCTGCCCGGCTGGATGCGGACACTGAGCCATGCCAACCCCGTCTTCTACCTCATCGACGGGGCGCGGCACGGCTATCTGGGCCGCTCCGACAGCGACCCGCTCCTCGGGCTGGCGGTCGTCGCGCTGACCACGGCGGCACTCTCGGCGCTGGCCTGGTGGTGGTTCCGCACCGGCTACCGGCTGAAGCCCTGAAGGCCCGCCGGCGCCAGCGGCACGCTGCCGCATCACGCGCGGCAAGGCTTGCACCAGACCGGCGCTTGTGCCACCTAGTTAGCAGAAATCAATTGGCTTCAGCCAGAACGAGGATGCCATGACCAAGAAGATCGCCCTCATCGCCGCTTCCGCCGCTTCGATGACGCTGGCCGGCTGGGCCGCGCATGCCGGCGATCCGGCGGCCGGGGAAACCCAGTTTCGGCAGTGCCGCGCCTGCCACATGATCACCGCCCCCGACGGCGACGTGATCCAGCGCGGCGGTCGCGTCGGGCCCAATCTCTACGGTATCATCGGCGCGCAGGCCGGCGCGGTCGAGGGGTTCCGCTACAGCGACGAACTGGTCGCGGCGGGCAATGACGGGCTGGTCTGGGACCGTGAGAACTTCATCGCCTATGTCGAGGATCCGACCGGGTTCATGCGCGAGTTCACCGGCGATGCCCGCGCCCGCTCGCCGATGAACTTCCAGATGCGGTCGGGCGCCGATGACATGTACGCCTACCTCGCGACCTTCTCGGACTGACCGTGGCGCGCCCGCCGGGATGTCGGTGGGCGTCCGGGCTCAGGCCCGCGGATCGCGCAACTGCAGGTGTCGGAACGCGGCCGCGCGGGCGAATCTCAGCGTGAGGATCCTGCGCCGCGCCGGCGGAAGCCGGTGCATGGCCGATTCGCGCAGGATCTCGGCGTCGAAACCGTCCGCCATCATGAGCCCGGCGCTCGCGGGCAGCAGTTCGGTCGGAAAGCCCGGGGCAACGGCCCAGAAGAAACGATCGCACCAGTGCAGGTAGCCCTGCCATTTCCGGTCGGCCCGGAAATCGGCGGGGCCCGACTTGCATTCCACGATCCAGATCTCGCCGCCGGGCCCCAGCGCCATCACGTCGGCGCGCAGGCCGGGTTCGGGCACGACTTCCTCGAGGGTCGCAAGATCGAGCGCGTGGAGCGCGCGACACACGCCCCGCGCCAGCCTGCGTCCGGGAGCCAGCCCGGGCGGGCCTGTCGGGTCGGACATTTCGGGCATCCGCAACCTGTCGCAGTCGGCATCGGCCCTTGGTAACAGCTGCGCGCGGCAGAGGGAACGCCGGCCGCGCCCGCGCAGGGTCCGTCGCACCTGCATGCGCGTTCACAGCCCCGCGCCCGGAATGACAGCCGCGGTTCCCCACCCTGCCTCTCCTGCCTCGTCGGCGACACGGTCTTCACCCCAGGAACTGGCGCCCTGCCGCGTGCATTTTCCACTTCACAAGCGCGAGGCGAACGTCTATGAGCAGGCCACCATTTGCGTGCGGTCGTGGCGGAATTGGTAGACGCGCAGCGTTGAGGTCGCTGTGGGGTAACTCCCGTGGAAGTTCGAGTCTTCTCGACCGCACCAA
>SLPP01000024.1 GCA_007131945.1 Paracoccaceae bacterium
GCCCCGCTCCGCACGGGCCGGCGCCGGCGTGAACCGGCGGCTCACGCCGACAGGGTGACGCCGGGACCCGCCGCCTGCCGCCCCCCGGCAACGGGTCGCGGCCGCTACCGGGTCCGCGCTCCCGCCGGGCTCGGGCGGCCTTGATCGGCGTGGCCGCGGGCCTTGCCCGGCGCCTTCCCGCGCAGGGTCTGGCAAAAGTTTCGTTACGGTTAATTTCCAGAATTTATAGTTCAATATCATATGTTTGGTAGATAGTCCACGCGTGGACCATCGCCGGATTACCGCCGCAGGACCCGCCCGGCAGGCGCTCGCCACGGGCGTCGCCGGTCTCAGAAATAGGTGCGCTCCGCGATCGGCATCGCCTCGATGCGCGCGATCAGCGCCTCGCGCAGGAACCGCTCGGCGCGGTTGAGCCGGGCGCGCGGGTTCCAGACAAGGTGCACGTCGATCGGCGGCGGGTCGTCGTAGGGCGGCAGCCGCCAGAGCCGGCCGCGCTCGACATCCTCGCGCACGACATGGATCGGCAGCGGCCCGATCCCCAGCCCGGCGATGATCATCCGCCGCACCTCCTCCAGATGCGCCGAGGTGCCCACGATCCGGTCATCGAGCCCCGCCGCCGCCCGCATCAGCGTCACCGGCCGCAGCGCGTCGCTCATCTGGTCGGTGACGAAGCTGACCGAGGGCTGGCCGGCGAGGTCGGCAAGCCGCAGCCCTTCGCGGCCGAAGAACGGGTGCGCCGGGCCGCAGAACAGGCCGAAGAACTCGCGGAACATCCGCCGCGTCTCGAGCTTCGGATTGTGCTCGCGCAACAGGCAGATGGCGAACGAGACCCGACGCGCGAGCACGTCCTCGACGGCGGTGCGGCTGGCCGAGACGGCGAACGAATAGGTGGCGCCGGGATGGGTCCGGTGGAAGGCGCCCAGGGTCTCGTCCAGCAGCGGGCAGACGACATGGCTGGCGATGGCGATGCGGACATGCCCGCGCACCTCCTCGCCCACCTCGCGCAGCGCGGTGCCGATGCGCAGGATCGCGCCGTTGATGTCGACGGCCTCCTCGCGCAGGAGCCGCCCCGCCTCGGTCAGCTCGAACCGCCCCGGGCCGCGCTCGATCAGACGCTTGCCGAGCCGGTCCTCCAGCCGCTTGAGCGCGCTCGAGACCGAGGGCTGCTGCAGGCCCAGACGCTCCGCCGCCCGGGTGACCGAACCCGCCTCGGCCAGCACCAGGAACGTGCGCAGGAGGTTCCAGTCAAGCTCGCGCGCGAGCTTCTCGGCATCGGGGGGCGAGAGCGCGTTCATAGATCAGACCGATACTGATTATACTCATTATCTTTTGGCGCAATGATCCCGCTTCTGTCAATCTGCTCTGCGTGACAACCGTACAGGACGCCCGCAGGTGAGCATCGAGGCGCGCGAGGCGCGACAACCCTGGATCCTGCTGTCGCCCGCGCTGGGGGCGGTGAGCCTGCTCCTGCTGGTGCCGCTCCTCTTCATCGTAGTCTATTCCTTCTGGCTGCGCAGTGCCGTCGGCCCCGACATCGTCGGTTTCCACCTCGACAACTGGCAGCGTGCGCTGACCGACCCGTTCTACCGCTACATCCTGCTGAACACGTTGAAGATCGCCGCGATCACCACCGTGATCTGCGCGCTGCTCGGCTATCCGGCGGCCTATTTCATCGCCCGGTCGCGCGGCAACAAGCTGCTTCTGCTGCTGCTGCTGATGCTGCCCTTCTGGATCAGCTACATCATCCGCACGATGAGCTGGATCAACATCCTCGGCTCCTCGGGTGCCCTGAACACCTTGCTGATGACTCTTGGGATCATCTCCGAGCCGATCCGGATGCTCTACAACGAGGCCACCGTGATCCTCGGGCTGGTGCATTTCCTGCTGCCCTTCATGGTGCTCAACATCTATGTCAGCCTCGAGGGGATCGACACCAATCTCGAGGATGCGGCGACCTCGCTCGGCGCCACGCGCTGGCAGGCATTCCTGCAGGTGACGCTGCCCTTGTCGCTGCCTGGGCTGGCGGCCGGGGGGCTCCTGGTCTTTGTCCTCGGCGGCTCGTCCTACATCACGCCGCTGATCCTCGGCGGGCCGCGCGACGCGATGTTTGCCAATCTCGTCTACGAGGCGATCATCACGCAGCTCAACTGGCCGCTCGGTTCGGCGCTCTCGCTGCTGCTGCTGATCGTGCTCGGCGCGCTGGTGCTGCTTTACAACCGCTTCCTGGGGCTGGCGCAACTGACGCGGGGGATCGGATGATGCGGGGGGCTGGCTGGCAGGCGATCCGTCTCTACGCGATCTGCGTCTATCTCTTCATGTTCCTGCCGGTGGCGGTGGTCGTGCTCCTGAGCTTCAATGCCAGCCATTTCGGTGCCTTCCCGATGACCGGCTTTTCCTTCCGCTGGTTCGCGACGCTCTGGCAGAACGAGGCGGTGATGCGCGCCTTCCGGACCTCGCTGATCCTTGGCGGCCTGACGGCGCTGATCTCCACCACGCTGGGCGTGCTCGCGGCGCTCGCGCTGGTGCGCTACACGGTGCGCGCGCGCAATCTCGTGGCGACCGTCCTGATCGCGCCGTTGCTCGTGCCCGAGGTGGTGCTGGCCGTCGCGCTGCTTCTGTTTCTCAACTTCGCCGGCATCGGGAAAAGCATGCCGATGCTGCTGGCGGGGCACGTGATCTTCACGCTGCCCTTCGTCTTCCTCGTCGTGCAGGCCCGCCTCGTCGGCATCCGCCGCGATATCGAGGAGGCGGCGCTCAGCCTCGGCGCCTCGCCGGTGCAGACCTTCTTCTCGGTCACGCTGCCGCTTCTGATGCCGGCGGTCGCCGCCGGCGCGCTCTTTGCCTTCACCATCTCCTTCGACAACATCACCGGCACGCTCTTCTGGAAGCCCGGCGGGGTCGAGACCGTGCCGACGCAGATCTTCGCCATGCTGCGCCATTCGATCAGTCCCGAGATCAACGCGCTCGGCACGGTGATGATCGTGATGACCGTCGGGCTGCCGCTTCTGGGTGCGGCACTGGCCCGCAAGCTCGCCATGAAGCGCGGCGGCTGAGAACCGCGTGAGAAACGAACCCGACCTGAAACCCGACAAGGAGTGACATCATGGACGACACGACCCGTTACACCCGGCTTCTGGAGCGCTACCGCAACGGCGATCTGAGCCGGCGCAGCTTCCTCGGCCTGATCGGTGCGGCTGGCGCCGCCTACGGCCTGCAGACACCCTTTGCCCGCCTCGCGCAGGCGCAGGACGTCACCCAGGTCCGTTTCGACGGATGGGGCGGTGTCGTCTCGGAAGCCTTCCGCCGCCATGCCTTCGACCCCTATACAGAGGCCACCGGCGTGCGCGTCGTTGATGGCACCTTCGCCGGCGCCGACGAATACCTCGCCCAGGTCCGTGCGTCGTCGCCCGGCGAGTTCAACATCGCACATCTCTCGGGGGTCTTCGACTATGCGCGATACGTCAATTTCGGCCTCGATGTCGAGTTGAACATCGACAACATCCCGAACATGGGACTGGTGATGGACGCGTTGACCAGTGCCTATCGCCGGATCACGCCGGACCACCTCTCGGCCGTGCCCTACAACTACGGCACGACGGGGCTGGCCTATAACCGCGCCCATATCTCGGACGAGGAGATGCGCGAGAAGGGCGCCCGTATCCTGATCGATCCCGCCTATGAGGGCCGCATCGGCGGCTGGGGCGAGTGGCGCACGCGGATCTGGTACGGCGCGCTGCAGACCGACCAGGACCCCAACGACATCCAGGACATGGAGGCGGTCTGGGACGCCATCCGCCAGCACCGGGATCTGGCGCTGAAATACTGGGGCTCGGGGGCGGAACTGATGAGCCTGCTTGCCGAGGAGGAGATCGTCGTCACCGAGGCCTGGTCGGGCCGGATCGCCGCGCTGCAGGAACAGGGCCACGACATCGGCTATTACGACCCGCCCAACGGCTTCGGCTGGCAGGAATGCCTCTTCGTCCTGCGCGGCTCGCCGGTCGAGGCCTGCGAGGAGCTTCTCGACTTCATGCTCGCGCCCGAGACCTCGATCGCGGTCGCCGAGGGGCAGAACTACCCGCCGGCGCTCGACCCAACGCAGATCGACCTGGGCGAGAAGATCCCGACACTGCCCGCCTTCGACCCGACCGGCACGCTCTCGGGCCTCACCTTCGCCGATCCCGCCTACTGGAACGGCAACGAGGCCGAATGGTCCGAGACATGGAGTCGCGTCCAGCGCGGGTTCTGAACCGAACCGGAAGCGGGGGCTCTGCCCCCGCACTTCCGATATTCGCCGGCGGATGAGGGGATTGCGGATGGTTGCTGGAGCGATGCGGTGAGCGATGTCGCGCTCAAGGACGTGGTCAAGCGGTTCGGCAGCTTCACCGCCGTGCACCGCATGTCGCTGGAGATCCCCGAGGGCAGCTTCGTCACGCTCCTCGGCCCCTCGGGCTGTGGCAAGACGACGACGCTGCGGATGATCGCCGGGCTTCTGGACCCGACCGAGGGCGACATCTCGATCAAGGGCCGGCGGATCAACGACGTGCCGATCCACCGACGCAACCTGGGGCTGGTATTCCAGAACTACGCGCTGTTCCCGCACAAGACCGTGGCCGACAACGTCGGTTTCGGGTTGAAATACCGCTCTGTCGCGCGCGCCGAGGCCGAGAAGCGCGTCCGGCAGGCGCTGGAACTCGTGCAGCTGCCACATCTGGCGCATCGCTACCCGTCCGAACTCTCGGGCGGGCAGCAGCAGCGCATCGCGCTCGCCCGCGCGGTGGTGATCGAGCCCGACGTGCTGCTCCTCGACGAACCTCTCTCGGCGCTCGACGCGAATCTGCGCGAGAACATGAGAGTCGAGTTGAAGAACATTCAGAAACGCATTGGTGTGACGTCGATTTTCGTCACGCACGACCAGTCCGAGGCGCTGGCCATGTCGGACCGGATCATCGTCATGTCCGAGGGTCGGGTGGAACAGATGGGCCCGCCCGAGGAGGTCTACAACACCCCCGCCACCGAGTTCGTCGCCCGTTTCCTCGGCGCGGCGAACATCCTGCCGGCCGAGGCGCTCGGGGTTTCGCGCGAGGAGATCGGGCTCGATGTCGCGGGATTCGGACGCCTTTCGATCCCGCGCGCGAAGGCCCCGCGGCTGGCCGGTGCCGGCAAGGCGCGGTTCGTGATCCGGGCCGAGCGGTTGCAGCTTCTGCCCGAGGACGCGCCCGGCGACGATCGCATCGCCGTGCCCGCCGTGGTCGAGGCGGTGGACTACCAGGGCCAGGCGGCGCGCTATTTCCTGCGCCTGGACGAGCGGCAGTTGCAGGCGGTCAACATGATCGACGAGCACCCCTTCGCCGAGGGCACCACCGTGTCCCTGCGCCTGCGTCCGCGCGACTGCGCCGCACTTCCGGCCGAAGGAGGGCGCGATGACGGCTGAGAGCCATCTCTTCTACCTTGCCACCGCGCCGCGACCGCAACTCGCCGGGGCGCGCGGGGTCTACATGTGGGATGTCGACGGCAAGCGCTATCTCGACGGCTCCTCCGGCGCGATGGTCTCGAACATCGGCCATTCGCACCCGCATGTTCAGGCGGCTTTGCGTCGGCAGATCGAGAAGTTCACCTTCGGCTACCGGCTGCATTTCCAGACCGAGCCGTCCGAGGCGCTGGCGGCGCGTACCGCGGCGCTGGCGCCCGAGGGGATGGACAGGGTCTTCTTCGTTTCGGGTGGGTCCGAGGCCGTGGAAAGCGCGATCAAGCTCGCCCGGCAATGGGCGGTGGTGACCGGACAGGAAAGCCGCTGGAAGGTGATTTCGCGCTTTCCCTCCTATCACGGCTGCACGCTCGGCGCGCTGGCGGTCACCGGCTACGACCCGCTGACCCGGCCCTTCGCGCCGATGATGCAGGCGATGCCCAAGGTGCCCGCGCCGCGCGCCTATCTCGACGGGCTCGACGCGGACGACCCGGCGACCGGCGCGCATTACGCAAGCCTGCTCGAGGAGCGCATCCTCGACGAGGGCCCCGAGACGGTGCTCGCCTTCCTGGTCGAGCCCGTCGGCGGGGCGGCGACCGGGGCGCTGGTGCCGCCCGCCGGCTACATGGCGGCGGTGCGCGAGATCTGCTCGCGCCATGGCGTGCTGCTGATCCATGACGAGGTCATGTCCGGCGGCGGGCGCACGGGCCGATTCTTCGGCGCCGAGCATTGGCGGGTGGCGCCCGATATCCTGGCGCTTTCCAAGGGTTACGGCGCGGGCTACGCGCCGCTCGGCGCGATGGTCGCGCACCAGCGGATCGTCGGCCCGGTGCAGGCTTCGGGCGGCTTCCTGCACGGCTTCACCTATGCCGGCAATCCGCTGGCCTGCGCCGCGGGCCTCGCCGTGCTCGAGGTGATCGAGGGTGAGGGACTGGTCGCCAACGCCGCGCGGATCGGCGACCGGCTCAAGGCCGGGCTGGCGGGCCTGATGGACCGCCACGACTTCATCGGCGACGTGCGCGGCAAGGGGCTGCTCCTCGCCTTCGAACTGGTCGCCGACCGGGCGACGATGAAGCCGCTGCCGGCGGCGCTCAACGCCCATCACGAACTGGTCGAACTGGCGTATGCGGAGGGGCTGATCATCTATTCCCGCCGCACGCGCGGCGGGCGCGAGGGCGATCATTTCATGGTCTGCCCGCCGATGGTCGCAACCGAGGACCATGTGGACGAGATCCTCGATAAGCTCGCCCGCGCGCTCGACCGCTTCGCGCCGAAGGTCCGCACCGCGCTGGCCGATGCCGCCTGAGGCCCGCCGATGTCGAAGGTCATCATCTCCTGCGCGATCACCGGTTCGATCCACACGCCCTCGATGTCGCCGCATCTGCCGGTCACGCCCGAGGCGATCGCCGAGCAGGCGATCGGCGCGGCCGAGGCGGGTGCGGCGATCCTGCATCTGCACGCCCGCGACCCGGTGGACGGGCGCCCTTCGGCCGATCCGGCGCATTTCATGGCCTTCCTGCCGCGGATCAAGGCGGGCTGCGACGCGGTGATCAATCTTTCCACCGGGGGCAGCGCGATCATGTCGCTTGATGAGCGACTCGCCGGGCCGCTCGCCGCCGCGCCCGAGATGGCGTCGCTCAACATGGGGACGATGAACTTCGCGCTCTATCCGATGCTGGGCCGTGACCGCGACTGGCTGCACGACTGGGAAGAGCCCTTTCTGCGTGGTTCGGAAGATCTTGTCTTTCGCAACACACCAAGTGACATAGCCGGCATTCTTCAGCGGCTGGGCGAAGAGCGCGGCGCGCGGTTCGAGTTCGAATGCTACGACCTGGGCCATCTTCACATGCTGGCGCATTTCCGCGACCGGGGGCTGGTGAAGCCGCCGATCTTCATCCAGTTCGTCATGGGCGTCCTCGGCGGGATCGCGGCCGAACCCGAGCACCTGGCGCATATGAAGGCCACGGCCGACCGGCTTTTCGGCGGCGACTACCTCTTCTCGACGCTCGCCGCCGGGCGCCAGCAGATGCCGATGGCGGCGATTTCGGCCGGGATGGGCGGGCATGTGCGCGTCGGGCTGGAGGACAACCTGTTCATCGCCCGCGGCGTGCTTGCGACGTCCAACGCCGAACAGGTTTCGCGCGTCCGCACCATCGTCGAGGGGATTGGGCGCGAGGTCGCCACGCCCGAGGAGGCGCGCGCGATGCTGGGGCTGAAAGGCGCGAGTCGGGTCGGGTTCTGATGGCTATCCTGCGGATACGCCGCGCCGGGGCCGATGACCTTGGGGCGCTCGATGCCGGGCTGCGGGCGTTGTCGGCCGATCTGGGCCATGATCACCGCGCGGGCATCGCCGCGTTGGCCGAGGCCGGGCTGGGCGAGCATCCGGCCTTCATCGGGCTTCTGGCCGAGGCGGAAGGCGAGCTTGCCGGCGTCGCGCTTCTTTCGCCGCTCTTTTCCACCACCCGCGGCGCGGCGGGGGTCCATGTATCCGACCTCTGGGTGGCCGAGGGATGGCGCGGGCAAGGGCTGGGCGCGCGCCTGCTGGCCGCGGCGCGGGACGAGGGCCGGGCGCGTTGGGGCGCGGGCTTTCTGCGGCTGGGCGTCGCGACCGACAATGCCCGCGCGCGGGCCTTCTACGACCGGCTGGGCTTCACGCCGATGACCGACGAGACGATGATGACGCTGACGGGCGCGCCGCTCGCCGCGCTGGAGGGAGATCCATGAAAGCCTATCTCGACGACCGCCAGCGGGCGCATGATCCGAAGCATTTCATGGCCAACGGCAAGGTACTGCCCAATCCCGAACAGCCGCGGCGGGTGGCGGTCCTGAAGGCGGGCGCCGAGGCCGCGGGCTGCGGCTTCGCC